>JBQGON010000119.1:0-11723 GCA_052087065.1 Vibrio sp.
ATTAAATATCAGACTAGCAACGAGAAAATTTTTGCTGGAGGTGATATTGTACGCGGATCGGATCTGGTCGTGACCGCAATTGATGAAGGTCGCAAAGCTGCTGATGGTATTATGGACTACCTAGAGGTGTAACCTCATTCCATATCCAACAGACGAAGAAATAAGGATTCATAGCAATATGGATCCTTTTTTTATATCTAAGTCTATAATTTTAATCATGATCCATAATTTGGCGTTTTCAATGTCACAAAACTGTATACCCAGCACCGCTCATTTACCGAGAATTGTCTTCATTCTTCTGCCGTTACTGCTTGTCGCGTGCAGTCGCGGAAGCGAACCAGAACAAGATCGCACAGCATTGCTGTGTGATTCACAAGCCGTTAGCTGTGTATCAACAATTGATCCTCGAGAGCCTCATTATATCGCGCCCTTCTTACTGCGTCCCGGAGTCACAATGAAGCACGTCCAACGTGTTGCCTTATCGCTGCCGAATACGCATGTCGCAGACTCAAGTCCTGATTATTTACGTATTGAATGTACGTCGTCCTTCTTTAATACGATTGATGATCTAGAATTAAAGCTTGATGATTATCAGCTCATTGTGCGGTCAGAAACTCGAGATACCTATCCGGATCTCGGTCGTAATAAAGGCCGAGTTGAACGGCTAAGAACCAAGCTTGCACAAGCAGGACTATTAGAGAGCCCCTAGTCTCGATTATCAGCGCAAGGTCATGATAAACTAGTGACAGTTTTCCCTATTAATAAAAAGAGATTCCCCATGAAGATTGGCATCATTGGTGCGATGGAACAAGAAGTCGCAATTCTGAAAAGTGCAATGCAAGACGTCACCGAAATAAACAAAGCAGGCGGCACCTACTATTCAGGCCAAATTAATGGTCAAGCAGTGGTGTTACTGCAATCGGGTATTGGTAAAGTGTCTGCCGCTGTGGGTACCGCCATCTTAATTAATGAGTATCAACCTGATGTCATTATCAACACCGGCTCTGCGGGTGGTTTTGATGCATCATTAACCATGGGTGACGTGGTTATCTCGAGTGAAGTCCGCCATCACGATGCTGACGTCACCGCGTTTGGCTATGAAATCGGCCAAATGGCTGGTCAACCTGCCGCTTATTTCGCAGATGAAAAACTCATGAGTATTGCTGATCAAGCACTTCAACAAAGCGAAGGTAAACATGCCGTGCGTGGGTTGATCTGTACTGGGGACGCGTTTGTTTGCCGCCAAGACCAACAAGATTATATTCGTAAGCATTTCCCTAGCGCGGTCGCGGTAGAAATGGAAGCGTCAGCGATTGCTCAAACCTGTCACCAGTGTGAGGTACCGTTCGTTGTGGTACGAGCTATCTCGGATGTCGCGAATAAAGAATCGCCTATGTCTTTTGATGAGTTCTTACCGCTTGCGGCGCAAAGCTCGTCAGACATGGTGTTAAAAATGCTTGAATTAATGAAATAAATAGACACGCGCATGGAAGATTTTCTTCATCTTATCTACGCAAATGGCTCGCTCCTCGCATTGTGGGGAGCGTTATTCTTTCACCTGTTGATCCCGATTCCCCATTCCGCTCATCCAGTGACACTGTGGCACAAATTTGCCGAACTCTTAGCGAGTAAAGTCAATCAGCCCGGGCACTATAAGCAAGCCTATTTGAACGGTACCTTGGCTTGGTTACTCATGATCATTCCCGCCATCGCGGTACTCTATTCAATCAAAACCTTAGTCTGGCAACCAGTGCTCTTTGAAATGGCCTTACTGTTGCTCGCTTTAGATTGGCGAACCCAAGAAACGTTAGCCAAAAGATTGATAGAAGCACTGTCCGCACTCGATAAAGCACAAGCACGCCAAAGTCTTGCTCCTTATGTCAATCGAGAGACCAAAACTCTGTCCGCATTAGGATTAGGTAAAGCCAGTGCAGAAACCTTGATTATGGGCTTTGGCCGCAACGTTATTGGTGTCTTGTTCTGGTATGGCGTATTGGGTGGAATTGGAGCATTGACCTATCGATTACTTGCCGAACTGGCGCGTGCATGGTCACCTAGCCGTCAGCAATATGCTCCCTTTGGTCTTTCAATTGTGCGCGTAGTCGCCGTCTTAGACTTTATTCCCATGCGCTTATTTAGTCTGCTTATCTTACTTGGCGGCAATATTTCCAGCATTTGGTCTCGTGCCTCACAACAAACGAAAACTTGGCCATTACCAGGTCCGGCTTGGCTGCTATGCATTACTGGCAATAAGTTAGAACTTGCCTTAGGTGGCCCAGCTATTTATGGAACACAAAAAACCTTACGCAGTAAAATTGGAGGTCGGATTGCCCCCGCTGCAATTCACTTATCCCAATTACAGTCTTTACTGGCATGGCGAACCTGCGCTTGGATTATGTTACAAAGCCTAATTACTGCCGCTGTCCTTCACGGGGTATAACGTGCCACTTTATCTGCGTTTACTCGGCATAGGTATACTGCTCGCAGCAGTGTCGAGTGCAAGCTGGGCAACTCCAGCGCAACGGGTGATTAGCCTGTCCCCTCATGCGACCGAACTCGCGTTTGCCGCAGGTCTTGGCTCACAATTGGTTGGAGTGAGCCAAGCCAGTGACTACCCACCAGCGGCCAAGCATATTGAACGTGTTGCCAATTTTAAAGGCATCAATGTTGATCGCATTATTGCGCTGCAACCGGATTTAATTATTAGCTGGCCTGAAGGTAACCCAGCCAAAGTCATTACCATGCTCAAACAAATGGGCTACGATATTTACCCAGCTTCGATTCGTCATTTAGACGACATTGCCACGCATGTTAGAGACTTAAGCCAATACGCTAACAACCCAGCGCAAGGCCGTAAAACCGCACACGAGTTGATGACGCAATTAAACGCACTAAAACGCCGCTATCAAAATGCATCACCGGTACGCTACTTTTATCAAATTAGTGCAAAGCCACTGATCACGATGGCCCGTGGCAGCTGGCCAAGTGACGTGTTTTCTCTATGCGGCGGCGTGAACGTTTTTGCCAACAGTCCGAGTCCTTACCCTCAGGTGAGTATTGAGCAAGTGCTCTTGGCTCAACCGCTTGCGATATTCTCAACCCAAGCAAACTCGATGCAACCGTGGAACAATTGGCATGATGAACTGCCTGCTTTTCAACAGCATCACGTTTGGCAACTTAATGCTGACTGGCTCAACCGAGCCACTCCGCGCACCATCAAAGCAGTGCGCCAAGTCTGTGACTACTTCGCTCAGGTAAGAAAAAACTAGCGAGAAGCGCCCCAAATCCCTTACAATTCGTCCTCTTTTATTTATCCCTATTGATTTTGAGAGTAAGCACGCGTGGACACCTCACTACTGTATATGATCGATTTATTTGGCACCGCGGTATTTGCGATTTCTGGTGTTCTGTTGGCTGGTCGGCTGCGCATGGATCCGTTTGGCGTTATTGTGCTCGCCGGCGTTACCGCGATTGGTGGTGGTACCATGCGTGACATTGCTCTTGGTGCCACGCCAGTATTCTGGATACGCAATACCACATATCTGTGGGATATTCTCATTACGAGCGTGCTAACCATGCTGATTGTGCGTAAACCCAAACGGATTGCATGGTGGATTTTACCTGTCTGTGATGCGATCGGGCTTGCCGTCTTCGTCGGCATTGGCGTCGATAAATCCCTGGCCTATCAAGATTCTTCCTTTGTCGCGATCATCATGGGAGTATTAACCGGATGTGGCGGCGGAATTATCCGTGATATTTTAGCGCGAGAAATCCCGATGGTGTTACGTAGTGAAGTCTACGCAACCGCGTGTATCATTGGTGGATTGTTCCATACGCTTGCCATCTATCTTGGTTATTCACCATCGGTGGCGTTACTCTCTTGTATTAGCGCAACATTGATCATTCGCTTAGGTGCGATACGTTGGCACCTCTCGTTGCCGATCTTTGCCCTAAATAGATAATTAATGAATAAAATTACAATATAAAAGCATAATAAATCACATTAAGATTTTTCTGTCTCTTTGGTTTTATTAGGTGTAGCCTATAGATAATAGACAGTTCTGGATGAACAGTTCACCATCAATAGCGCACCACTGGTCCGTCTGTTGTTTATATTGAATACGCTAAGAGACACATAGTTATGCAAGGGATTCTATCCATTCAATCACATGTCAGTTATGGTCATGCTGGCAATAGTAGTGCTGTTTTTCCCATGCAAAGAATGGGATTTGAAGTGTGGCCAATCCACACGGTGCAGTTTTCCAACCACACCCACTATATGGAAGGTTGGACAGGTCGTGCATTTAGCGCCGATGAGATTAAAGAAGTCGTGCAAGGCTTAGATAACCTCAACGTATGGCCACAATGCCAAGCGATTGTCACCGGCTATCAAGGCACTCCAGAGCAATGTTCCGTCATTGCCGAGACCGTACACCATATTAAACAACGCAACCCGAATACGCTCTATATCTGCGATCCGGTTATGAATAATCCGGGGAAAGGGTGTCTTGTTGCTCCGGGGATCACTCAGCAAATTGTGAATACTTTGGTTCCCATCGCGGATGTGATTGTTCCCAATCAGTTTGAATTAGAGACTATCGCTCAGATGCCAATCCATAGTTTGGACGATGCGATTGAAGCCAGTCGCCGAGCCTTAGCGGCAGGTCCAAAAATCGTGGTAGCGAAACATGTCTATGGAATTGGTAACGGTCAATTCAATTTATTACTGGCAACCCCAGAGGCCATTTATCTGGCATCGCGTCCGCTGTATAAAATGAATAAAGAGCCAGTCGGTGTGGGCGATTTGATTACCGCGACCTTTACTGCTGGACTACTGAAAGGTTGGAGCCCATTGCAGGCCTATCAACATTGTCATAACGCGGTGCATGGTATTTTGAAGCAAACCGTAGAAAGCGGCGAATGGGAATTGCAAACCATCGCGGCGCAAGAGCAACTCATTACACCGAGCCAGCAATTCCCAGCGACTCAAGTCGCCAGTAATAAAAGCCATGCGTAATATTAGGGAGTAACACGCCCTTGCGCTCTTCAAGGTTAAGCAGAAACGCTGCTTAACCTTTTTATCTCAGCCGATACGTTTGCTCTTACAGTATAGAGACCAGCCAATCATGATGCTGTTCCCAAAGCAGTTTTATGGCCATCAACATCGACATGATAATCACCAGAGGCCGAATCCATTTGGTCCCCTTCGAGATAACCACCGTTGCGCCCAAACGTCCTCCCAAAAACTGTCCGACCGCCATCACTAAGCCAATTTTCCAAACGGGTAAACCGGCGATAATAAAGAAGATCAGTGCGGCTATGTTCGAGGTGAAGTTAAGTATTTTGGTTCGAGCGGTCGCTTCGACTAGTGTAAATTGGCCAAGCAAGACAAAACACACAGTAAAAATCGAGCCTGTACCGGGCCCAAAAAAACCATCATAAAAACCGACACTCGTTCCGATCAACACCGCAAAGACATTCATTGACATCGGCTGGCGAACACTTGGCGCACGGGTTTGTGGGGCGAGTAAAAAATATAAAGAAATCGCGATGAGTAGCCCGGGGATCAAGGTAGTGAGTATCGATGCATCAATATGCTGGACCAACTCAGCCCCTATCGCGGCACCAATGAAGGTACAAATAATCGGGGCCAGCATTTCTTTGAGACTGACATGACCTTTACGAATAAAGTAAAACGACGAAGAAAAACTGCCAAACGAACTTTGCAATTTATTCGTACCGAGCGCTTGCGTCGGTGGTACTCCGGCGGCCAGTAATGCAGGCAAGGTAATAAGTCCACCACCGCCGGCAATCGCATCAATAAATCCAGCCGCGCAAGCAACAAAAAATAGCATGATCAAAACTTCAATAGTAACGTGCACATCCATGAATGGTTCACCTATTATGGTCAGGTAATCGGTTGAGTCAGCTTAAAAATATATCAGCAATGTTGAATAATCGATATCAATAATGAACGAGAGATCCAACACCGTCTGAACAAAGCATGATACATAAAAAAGCCTACTCATACTGAGTAGGCTTTAGCTCGGATACGTTGAATACGAACGACTTAAGTCCGTGTCGTAGTAAACTGAGCGTGTAGCTCTTGAATTGAGTGCACTTCCGCCTTGGCGTCAGATTTATGCGCCATACACGTTGCAAAGGCGGCATTCAATGTCGTGGTATAGTTCACTTTCTCTGCCAACGCGCCGCGACGTAGCACTTTTGAATCTTCAATCGCTTGACGACCCGCTGCCGTATTGACAATGTAGGTGTATTCATTGTTCTTGATACGGTCAAGAATATGAGGACGACCTTCATGGACCTTATTCACGAGACGTGGGTTAATCCCCGCTTCACCAAGAATAACCGCCGTGCCGTGAGTGGCATCTAACTGGTAACCCAATTTAACGAGGTTAGAAGCCAAATCCACAACCCGCTCTTTATCACCTTCACGAACCGACAGTAATGCACGTCCACCCTCAGGATAAACATTGCCACACGCTAGCTCGGCTTTCGAGAATGCTTCTGCGAAGGTTTTGCCAATCCCCATCACTTCACCGGTTGAGCGCATTTCAGGCCCCAGCAGTGGATCGACACCTGGGAACTTATTAAACGGTAATACCACTTCTTTGACCGAGTAATAACATGGAATAACCTCTTTGGTATAACCTTGCTGCTCTAGCGTTTGACCAACCATTACTCGCGCAGCCACTTTCGCCAGCTGAACCCCAGTGGCTTTCGAGACAAATGGTACCGTTCGCGCCGCACGAGGGTTCACCTCAATCAGATAAATTTCATTATCTTTAACCGCAAACTGGGTATTCATCAAACCACGCACACCCAGTTCCAACGCGAGTTTTTGTACTTCAACGCGCATTTTATCTTGGATTTCTTGGCTCAGTGTATACGCGGGTAATGAACAGGCTGAGTCACCAGAGTGAACCCCGGCTTGCTCAATGTGCTCCATAATACCGCCGATAAGCACACGCTCACCATCACAAATTGCATCGATATCCACTTCAGTCGCATCATCGAGGAAGCGATCAAGCAGCACCGGTGATTCATGAGAAACACTTACGGCTTCATTAAAGTAGCGACGTAAATCTTGCTCATCATAAACAATTTCCATGGCTCGGCCACCCAACACGTAAGATGGACGAACCACTAATGGATAACCAATGTCTTTAGCTTTTTCAACGGCTTGGTCAAGTGCTGTCACTGTCGCGTTATCTGGCTGCTTCAAGCCAAGGCGCTCAACTGCATGTTGGAAACGTTCACGGTCTTCGGCACGGTCAATCGCATCAGGGCTGGTACCAATAATCGGCACGCCTGCTGCCTCTAGCTCTCGAGCCAGTTTCAATGGAGTTTGTCCACCGTATTGTACGATAACGCCTTTCGGTTTTTCGACACGTACAATCGCCAGCACATCTTCCAATGTGATCGGCTCAAAGTACAAACGATCAGAGGTGTCATAGTCAGTAGAAACAGTTTCTGGGTTACAGTTAACCATAATGGTTTCGTAACCGTCTTCGCGCAGCGCTAGTGAAGCATGCACACAACAATAGTCGAATTCGATTCCCTGACCAATACGGTTAGGTCCACCGCCAATTACCATGATTTTTTCACGATCCGTTGGATTCGCTTCACATTCTTCATCGTAAGATGAGTACATGTAAGCAGTATCGGAAGAGAACTCTGCCGCACAGGTATCAACACGCTTATACACCGGGTGAATATTGTGCTGTTCACGCACACGACGAATTTCTTTTTGTGCCACACCCAGCAGTTTTGCTAACCGTTCATCAGAGAAACCTTTACGCTTCATACTGCGTAAAATATCTTTCGTGAGGCCGGCGAACCCACCGTCTTGAATGATGGTTTCTGATTTGACGATATCTTCAATTTGCACCAAGAACCAACGGTCAATATTAGTGAGGTTAAAGACACCATCAACCGACATGCCAGCACGGAATGCATCGGCAACATACCAGATCCGTTCAGCGCCCGCTTCTTTCAATTCATAGCGAATCTTAGTCAGCGCATCGGGCGCGTCAAGATCGACCATGCTGTCAAAGCCTGTCGCGCCTACTTCTAAGCCACGCAATGCCTTTTGTAGCGATTCTTGTTGGTTACGGCCAATCGCCATAACCTCACCAACGGATTTCATTTGTGTCGTCAAACGATTGTTTGAGCCTGCAAATTTTTCAAAGTTGAAGCGCGGGATCTTCGTGACAACATAATCGATGGTTGGCTCAAACGAGGCTGGCGTTGCCCCACCGGTAATATCATTGGTCAATTCATCTAACGTAAAACCAACGGCCAATTTTGCCGCAATTTTAGCGATAGGAAAGCCGGTCGCTTTTGATGCCAAAGCAGAAGAGCGAGAAACACGAGGGTTCATTTCAATGATAACCATACGGCCATCATCGGGGTTAATACCAAACTGAACGTTTGAACCGCCAGTCTCAACACCAATCTCACGTAGTACAGCGAGAGAGGCATTACGCATTAATTGATATTCTTTATCCGTAAGCGTCTGTGCCGGAGCAACCGTAATGGAATCCCCTGTGTGAATCCCCATCGCATCGAAGTTTTCAATTGAACATACAATGATGCAGTTATCGTTCTTATCACGAACCACTTCCATCTCGTATTCTTTCCAACCAATCAATGATTCATCAATCAGCAATTCATTGGTTGGCGATAAATCTAGACCACGACGACAAATTTCATCGAATTCTTCTTTGTTATAAGCGATACCACCGCCGGTCCCGCCCATAGTGAATGACGGACGAATGATACATGGGAAACCAACATCGCTTAGCACTTGGTAAGCTTCTTCCATGCTTTTTGCGGTATCAGCACGTGGACACTCTAAACCAATCGACTTCATTGCCGCATCGAAACGTGAGCGGTCTTCTGCTTTATCTATCGCATCGGCTGTCGCGCCAATCATCTCAACGCCGAACTCTTCCAATACACCTTGTTTTTCTAACTCAAGTGCACAGTTCAACGCGGTTTGGCCGCCCATAGTCGGAAGAACCGCATCTGGACGCTCTTTTTCGATGATTTTACGCACCACTTCCCAGTGAATTGGCTCGATATAAGTCGCATCCGCCATCTCTGGGTCGGTCATAATCGTCGCTGGGTTCGAGTTAACCAGAATAACTCGATACCCTTCTTCACGTAATGCTTTACACGCTTGCGCGCCTGAGTAGTCAAACTCACAAGCCTGGCCGATAACAATAGGACCCGCACCTAAAATTAGAATGCTTTTAATGTCAGTACGTTTTGGCATGGTTTACTACTCCCAATTAAGCGCTGTGTTGTTGAATCAATTCAATGAAATGGTCGAAGAGTGGCGCCGCATCATGTGGACCAGGACTCGCTTCTGGGTGCCCTTGAAAGCTAAATGCTGGCTTATCTGTCCGATGAATACCTTGCAGTGACCCATCAAACAAAGACTTATGGGTGGCACGCAGTGTGTCAGGCAAGCTATCTTCATCCGCCGCAAAACCGTGGTTTTGTGACGTAATCATCACAACATCTCGTTCAATATCTTTAACTGGGTGGTTCGCACCATGATGACCAAATTTCATTTTTACTGTCTTCGCCCCCGAGGCGAGCGCTAGAATTTGATGGCCTAAGCAAATACCAAACAGCGGGATATTTTTATCAAGGAACGTCTGCGTTGCTTGGATAGCGTAATCACAAGGCTCTGGGTCACCGGGACCATTGGATAAGAAAATACCGTCCGGGTTTAACGCCAGCACCTCTTCTGCAGATGTTTGTGCTGGCACGACGGTTAAGCGGCAACCGCGGTCAACTAACATACGTAAGATATTGCGTTTCGCACCAAAATCGTAAGCGACAACGTGATAAGGCAGTTCACTCTCCGCCTTTTCTTCCGGCAAACCGTCAGTAAGCGTCCAAGATCCTTGTTTCCACTCATAGGCTTCTTGGGTCGTCACTACTTTCGCTAAGTCCATGCCTTTTAGGCCTGGAAACGCTTTGGCCTTTTCTAATGCCATATCAGCATCGACGTGCTCCCCGGCAACGATACAGCCATTTTGGGCGCCTTTCTCTCGCAAAATACGTGTCAACTTACGCGTATCGATATCGGCGATACCCACGATATTGTGCTGTTTAAGATAGTCAGAAAGCGATTGTTGATTGCGGAAGTTGGAAGCAAGGAGGGGAAGATCTCGAATGATAAGGCCCTGAGCATGAACAGCTGAGGATTCTTCATCTTCGGAGTTGGTGCCGGTATTGCCAATATGGGGATAAGTTAAAGTAACGATTTGTTGAGAATAGGAAGGATCAGTGAGGATTTCTTGGTACCCCGTCATCGAGGTATTAAAAACAACTTCACCAACAGAACAACCATCTGCCCCGATGGACACTCCGTGGAACACCGTCCCGTCTTCTAGGACTAAAAGTGCTGATTTACTCAAGATAACCTCCAGAATAAAAATGCAATAGATTTAATTTATGATTCATCATTGCCTTCCTTGTCGCATTTTGTATCAGCGTTAGGTGATAGTAGACAAATTGGCGTTATTCTAATGAGTGCAGTGATTAGTGTCAATAATTCGTTAAAAATAAACACACACTTTATTGCCTTTACCTTGTTTTTTTCCAGAAAACAGCTAAAAGCGTCAGTAATAAACGATGAAATCGATAACATTTATCGATTAAATCTCGAGGATCACGAAAAAAAACCATTACATTGAGATATTCACCCGACAATTAAAAGCAAACGATAACTGACCACACTAATAGCAATAAAATAAGAGTTACGAGTAAAAAACTCAAAAATATAAGCAAAAATAACAGTAAAAGTTCATTTTTAAGCAGAATATCGGCAAGAAAAATTGGAGAGAGAAATCGTGTAGGCAGGAAGATGCGCCAACTACGTTAGCGCATAATTATGTACTATAAGGAATTTAAAGACAAGACATCACTCATGGTATAAAAGCCATTTGGCTGCTCAGCAAGCCAAATCGCAGAGCGAACCGCACCATTGGCAAAGGTCATACGATCCGTGGCTTTATGTGTAATCTCAACTCGCTCACCAATATCGGCAAACATTGCCGTATGCTCACCAACAATATCGCCAGCACGAATCGTGGCAAAACCAATTTCGTCACGTGAGCGTTCACCTGTAATGCCTTCACGCGCATAAACCGCAACATCACTGAGTTTATTACCCATAGCGCCAGCTATCGCTTCTCCCATCCCAATAGCCGTGCCCGATGGAGCATCGACTTTATGGCGATGATGCGCTTCGATAATTTCAATATCAGAGTAATCCCCCATCACTTGCGCCGCTTTCTCTAGCAACTTAAAGACTAGATTGACGCCGACACTATAATTAGGAGCCATCACAATCCCGATGTCTTGCGCTGCCGCATCAATGATTGCACGCTCTTCGTCACTAAAACCGGTGGTGCCAATAACAATTTTTTTATTGTATTGTTTGCATAGTTCTATATTGGCGAGCGTGCTTTTCGGTGCGGTAAAATCAATAATGACATCAAAATCATCGATCGCTTGGGTTAAATCATCGACCAATACCACATTAAAGCGTCCTTCAGCACAAAGTTCACCAATATCCACGCCAACTAAAGACGATTCAGCACGCTCTGATCCCGCTGCGACGCTGGATTTAGGGTTATTCTGTGTCGCTTTGACAAGGTTTCGCCCCATACGCCCAGCCG
>JBQGON010000120.1:0-11542 GCA_052087065.1 Vibrio sp.
ATAAGTGATTGTATTCGGCATTTTTCTCTGCATTTATATGGAATGTGTCTAGTAAAAGATACTATTAGGGTCACAAGGAAATATCTATGAGTGAAGAAGACTATAACGAAGAAAAGAAATTACCCGAGAGTGGGAAAGTTGCCAAAATCACCAGAGGTGCACTTCAGGCTGTTGGTGGAGCAGTACCTTTCGCAGGCGGTGTTTTCTCGGCAATCGCTGGCGCATGGTCTGAGGGTGAGCAGGACAAGGTTAATCGCTTCTTTGAAGATTGGGTTCGCATGTTACAGGACGAACTCAAAGAGAAAGAAGATACTATTATCGAAATTATGGCTCGACTTGACTTACAAGATGAAGCAATTTCAAAACGAATATCGAGTTCTGAATATCAGTCACTTGTAAAGAAAACATTTCGTGAGTGGTCTGGTGCCGAGAGTGAAGATAAACGTGTTTACATCAGAAACATCCTATCTAATGCCGCAGCCTCTAGCGTATCAAGTGACGATGTTGTTCGCATGTACATAGACTGGATTAACCTTTACTCAGAGCTACATTTTCAAGTCATCGGGGCTATCTACAATGCTGATGGTATAACTCGCGGCGAGATCTGGAGAAAAATTGGTAAAGGTCCAGTACGCGAAGATTCCGCAGATGCTGATTTGTATAAACTATTGATTAGAGATTTAAGCACTGGTGGCATTATTCGTCAGCATCGTGAAGTCGACCGTTGGGGCAATTTCATTCAAAAGCCAACACAAAGAAGGCCTAAAGGCAGCAGCCCTAAACCACCTGTATCGGCTTTTGATGAAAACGAGGGGTATGACTTAACTGGCCTTGGGCAACAGTTTGTTCATTATGCAATGTCCGAGCTGCCACTAAAAATTGAGTTCCAGTCCGATGAAATATAACCCTAATAAGACGTTCCAATTGACCTCGTACTGTCACGAATTTTGGTTCCAAAAATATCGCGCCAGCACTCGGAAAATGAACTTTTCGTTAACAGTATTAAGGAATTTTCGTGGCTGATTACATAAATAAAAACATTCTAAGTCAGGCGTATATTCACGTCGAACCAGTGGGAATTGAAACTGAAGAACAGCTTGAAGCATTCAAAGAAAACCTAAGAGCTTTTGCGTTAAGTCGTACAGAGTTTTTCTTATCTGAAGGGCTTGAGATAAATATCGAGTTTGAAGAAGGATCGATTAAAACTCGAGTAACGGTTATTGGTACATTAATGCTTCTACTACAAGGCATTAGCTCATACAAAGATTTTAGAGAAGGTCTTCAATTACTCTATTCAGATTCACAGTGGCTGTCAGATGCAATCATATCGGAGTCTTTGTATCAAACTAAAGCAAAACACCATGATGTAATTCGGGTTGAAGCTAGGACTGGAATAATTGGCTCTGTTCATAAGGTATTGAATCAACTAGAAAGAATTAGAAGTGGCGCAAAAGGTGCTATGCTTGCTTCCGACATTGTTGAAAAAATTGATGATGTTCAAGATGAACTATCAAAGTTAATGGACAATATTTGTGACTTAGATGATCGCAACTTAGTTGCTAAAGAGTGCAAGTATTTGGTTCAAGAATTACCAGAAATACCAGTACCTCCAAAAGATAAAACCAATAGCAAGCATGCTATCAATGAATATCGACGTAAAAAGTCTTCACTTAGCTCCTCTATAGATATTCATGTAATTGTTGAAGAGTAAGGCGAAAGCATATTGTTAACAAGCCAGTGCCATTGACTTGCGCGCTATAACCTTAGGATAAGAGTTGAGAACATAATGGGATACAGAATTTCATCATTAAAGAAGACCCCGAAAGTTCCGGGGCTTGAGCTATATGTATTTATTGTCGGTTCTATCGAGTGGAAAACAGGCTTTTCCGATCGCTTGATGAAGAACTTTGATGTACTTGCTCGTAACCTTGGTGAAAAAGGAGCGATAGTAGCCCCGCATGATGGTTCTGACTTCGCTGAAGAATTATCAGATTGCGTGAATAACCTTGGTAACGAAAACAAAGATATTCAAGACTTTTTAGCAACTAGCTCAAAAGCTGGCGTTGGGTTGATGCTAATGTCCTCACATCCCAATGACCTCACAGACGAAGATTTAGTGTTGTATTCCCCACTAGAACTATTGGATGAAAAGTTTGGAACATTGGATCATTTTTTTGCTGAGCTGTGTTCATTTGCAGCGCATAAAGATGCTTCATTTGTTTCAAAGTTTTCGGAAGCCAAATCCGGATTCGTGTCTGAGACTGCAAATATGATTGATCTTAATCCAAACATATTTGGCATAGGGGTAAATTTGAATCCTCTTAAAGAAAAGGTTATGAAGAAATTCGGGTTGTAAAAAACGGTCAAGAAATCAACATACTTTTCCTAATCTGACAGACCCCTTTTAGAACATAAGGTTTAGCAAGGTTTTGTCCAGAAACGAGCCAGAACACAAAAAAAGAGGTATACCTGCCTCTTCATTAACATAGGATCTACGTTCCTAAGTTATTACGCTGATCCCGTTTACATGCAATCCATTCTTGAACTTCATTCTCAATCCAGCGAACTGATCGAGAGTTGAGTTTTACTGCTCTGGGAAAACATCCATCGCTCATCCATTTGTAGATCGTTGAACGAGCTAATCCAGTAATCATTAGCACTTCATGCAATTGCATCAAGCGGTAAGCTGGTGGTGTTGTCGTTATAGTCTCTTTTGCATTCATAACACTAACTCTCTAAAGTCATTATCAATATCATCTTGTGTCACGCCAATGTAGCGCAGTGTGACACCTTCTGAACTGTGGCGAAGCATCCGCATCACCCGTGCAATATCTTTGGTGCTTTTGTATAAGTGATAGCCTCTGGTCTTTCGCATTGAGTGAGTCCCAAGTGGAAAACTAATCTCTTCACCAATCGATGAGAACGCTTGGCTAACGGCTCGGCGACTCAATGGGCCGGCAGCTTTGTTTATCGCTTGCTGGTTTCGGTAAGATTGAAATAGATAGATGTGGTGTGGATTCTCCTTTTTAATGCGGTGGATGATTTCTAAGCTTCTTGGGTTTAATGCTATCTGTGCTACTTTGCCCGTTTTAGATTCACGGATGGTTAAACGGTCTTCTTCAATGTCACTGAATTTAATCGCCAACAAATCAGAAATCCGTAAAGCGAGATTGATACCGACATTCCAGATGTCTGACATTTGCTTACTATGCCGTATCTCTAATAAGTGGCTGATGAGCTGGATAGTATCGCGGTTTTTCACCGCTTGAACTTCTGCCATAACGCAGCTTCCTTTTTTCGATGAAAATGATGATTAGAGGAACTTCAAAGCAGTCCACAAACGAAAAGCCTTGTTCCATAAGGGTTGGCAAGTTCCCAAATTGCTAAAATGGGAACTTGGATGCTTTTCAGCTCTTAGTGGCTTTGATTTGGTCAAACACACCATCAGATAGATATTCCAAAAAGTTACCTTCCCAAGTTCGATAGAAAGATTTCACTTCTCGATGTGCTAGAGCGCAAGGTGCTAAATACATCTGCCTGAATATGTTGCTCTCAATATTGAAATCAAGCTCGATGGCTAGCTCTGGATAGACACCTCCAGAATAGGCAAAGTCGGTGATGTAACAGAGTCGCCACTTATCACCTTCATTGCGGATCATGATTTCTACTGGATGATATCCACCAGCTTCAGCGCTATAACTTGTGTCACGAAAGTTAATGGTTAAGGTATCTGAATAGTAATCAAGACTCGCTTCCTGAATCTGCTTAGTGATTGCGTTATGAAAGCGAGTAGAGATAGGCAGCACACAAGGGTGAAACTGCATTGTTTGAATTTTGGTTGCGGCTGGCATGGTATGCCTCCTTGGTTGATGATTATGCGATTGATGATTCAGTGGTCGTATCGATATTGACGAGTGTTGCTTGGATACCGTCAAAGGAGCCTTGCTGGATTTGTTTGAGGAAAGACCGTTCATAGCTTTGATATAGGCTGGTTACTTGTGGCTGGTGGAGCTCACAGTGTTCAATGTCTGGTTGATAGAACCACCCACGTAAAAAATTGAAGTAAAGCTCGACCTCCATCTTTTCGGTTTGCTCATCTGGGTAAGCAAAGCTAGTGATAAAGACAATGCTCCAATGAGTGCTGTCTGATTGATTTATCGATCTGTTGAGTTGGATCTCGACAGGATGAAAACCACTACGATCTTGGTAGTAACTCGATACTCGAAAGTTAAGGGCGATCCGTGATGCAAAGGTAGGAATATCTAATTGTTCAACAAGAGCATTGAGGTATTCCACCATTAGTCGATGGGGTGTGGTTAGGCTCATAACAAACCTCGCTCAGCAAAGGACACGCATTGCTCACCTACGACGACATGATCTAATACTCGGATATCAATTAGTGCCAATGCATCAGAGAGACGTTGAGTGATCCTCCGGTCAGCTTGTGAGGGCTCAGGCAAGCCAGATGGATGATTATGACCAAAGATCACCGCAGCCGAGTTGAGTAGTAATCCTTCTTTGACAACCTCCCTTGGGTAAACGCTAGCGGCATCGATGGTGCCAAAGAATATCTCCTTGTATTCAATCAGTTGGTTTTGATTATCAAGAAACATCACGGCAAACACTTCTCTGTCGTAATGCGCCAGTTTCATCTGTAGATATTGCTTAGTGTTTTCTGGACTGGTGAATGAACCCGAACGGGCATACTTGGCTGCGAGCATAGTTGCTGCGGTCTCTAGAATTTGACGAAGCTCTGTAGGCTCGTTTGGCGTGTAATGATTTGAATGCATGTACTTTCCTTCTTGTGCGTTAAAGGTATGTGCATCCAAGTAATATGTGGCTAAAAAATAATGGAATCCTTCCCCAAATAGCAGCCCAACTACGTTGAGCCGCTTTAGGTTATGGCCGCTGTTTATCTTGTCGTTTAGCCCAGCTGTAACCACTCACTACGCCATAGATAAACAATTCGATTAGCGCCTTAGTCGGTTGGTGGGGATTCACCATTCGCCTCCTTGTTGATGTGGTACAAGCCAGCGCCAACGATAAAGCCAGCAATGAACACAAACGGCATAAGTGCCTCCTGATCTGTTTTATTTAAGAAAAGTGCATAAATGGAAGCCTGCGATTGGCTGGCTTCAGAAAGGTAATGTGTGGTTGAAAAAAGCTGGAGTGTGGTGATTTACATAGTGGAGTAATTAAATGCACATTCTCGTTATCTCATGAGTTGAACTAACCGGAATTCATCATGAGATTAATCAAACTAAAAGAAGTCATGTCCTTAACCAGCCTTGCACGTTCTACCATTTACAAGTACATGAGCGAAGGGCAATTCCCAAAAGCTGTTTCACTAGGCTGTCGTTCAGTAGCATGGGTAGAAGAAGAGGTGACAGATTGGGTATTGGAGCGTATTGGTGAGCGTGATAACGCTGATTGACAGATAATGGATGGAAGCTATTACAGCTTCCTTCTATGCTATGTTGTTTCTAGCAAACTTTTGCCCCAAAATCGTTTAGATTAAAACCTCTAATTTTGTATTGGTAAGTAAAAGTCACACTCGTAAAGCAGAATACTTATGCAATGTTTTACGATGGAAAAAACTATTTATCCTTACAATCATTGATCACTGAATAGCTCTGCAACTACCTGTATAATCACCGCAATTTTTTATCATAAGTGCTGATTTCCTATGTCCCAAGATACGACTAACAACAACCATTCTTCAGTAGCAGCGTTTTTATGGTCAGTAGCTGACCTTCTACGTGGTGATTTCAAGCAATCTCAATACGGACGTATCATTCTTCCTTTCACTCTACTCAGACGCTTAGAGTGTGTGCTTGAAGCGACAAAACCAGACGTGCTCGCAAAATACGAAGCTGTAA
Organism: Vibrio sp.; assembly: GCA_052087065.1. GTDB lineage: Bacteria > Pseudomonadota > Gammaproteobacteria > Enterobacterales > Vibrionaceae > Vibrio. Next base: position 5,880 of record JBQGON010000120.1, read on the forward strand.
AAGCAATGCCAATTGAGGCACAAGATAAGCTACTGACGCACGCAGCGCAGTTAAGCTTTTACAATACTTCAAAAATGGATTTAAACCGCCTTGGTGAAACAGGTGTAGCGAGCAACCTAGAGAGCTACATTCAATCGTTTAGTCCTAATGCTCGTGAGATTTTTGAGCACTTCGATTTCTTCAACACTATCGACAAACTAGAAGAAGCGGACCTGCTCTACAAAGTAGCGAAGCGCTTTGCAACAACAGATCTTCACCCTAATACCATTAGCAACTACGGAATGGGTTTGGTGTTTGAAGAACTGATCAGACGTTTTGCAGAAAGCTCTAATGAAACGGCTGGTGAGCACTTTACCCCAAGGGACATTGTTGAACTAACAACATCACTACTATTCGCTAATGAAGAAGAGCTAACCAGTTCGGGCTTGGTTCGTTCTATTTACGATCCTACGGCTGGTACGGGTGGTTTCTTATCATCAGGTATGGAATACGTTCATAACCTTAACGACAAAGCCTCTCTTTCTGCTTTTGGTCAAGAGCTAAACCCAGAGTCATACGCAATCTGTAAAGCGGATATGCTTATCAAAGGGCAAAAGGTCGATAACATTAAACTAGGCAATACCCTGTCTAATGACCAACTCCGCACCGAGAAGTTTGACTATATGCTGTCAAATCCTCCATTTGGTGTGGATTGGAAGAAGATCCAAAAGTTCATCAATGATGAGCACAACGAAAAAGGCTTTGCAGGTCGTTTTGGTGCTGGTCTGCCACGAGTGTCTGACGGTTCACTACTGTTCTTGATGCACCTAGTAAGCAAAATGCGTCCTGTCAGTGAAGGCGGTTCACGTATCGGTATTATCTTGAACGGTTCACCTCTCTTTACAGGTGGTGCGGGTAGTGGTGAAAGTGAAATTAGACGTTACATTCTTGAAAATGACCTACTTGAAGCAATTGTGGCTCTGCCTACCGATATGTTCTACAACACTGGTATTGCGACTTATGTGTGGGTTCTATCATCTCACAAGCCAGCTAACCGCAAAGGTAAGGTTCAACTTATTAACGCTTCAAAAGAACGAGCTAAAACAGGTGGTCGTGGTCGCAGTGGTGGTGGTGAAGTAGAAGGTAATGATGAGCACGTATTCTATGCAGCAATGCGTAAATCGTTAGGTAGTAAGCGTAAAGAACTCACGCCTGAAGCGATTGATACTATCGTTCAAACCTACGGTCAGTTTGCCGAAAATGAGTTTAGTAAAATCTTTGATTATAAAGAGTTTGGCTACCGCAGAATTACCGTTGAACGCCCTCTTAAACTAGCGATTTACCCAAGAGATTTACAACGCTTAGAAGCACTTTGCGAAGATAAAGCGTGGAAGAAATTAGGTGAAGAACTTCAACAAACGATTTTAGAAGCCCTTGCCTCATTCACTGAAGAGAGGTTTTTATCTCGTGATGCCTTTCTAAAAACGCTTATCACCCAAATGGACAGCATTAAACTAACCGCAGCCCAGCAGAAATTGATCGTGAAACATTTAGGTGAGCACGATGATGAAGCGGAAGTATGCAAAACAAAAGGCAAGGTTGAAGCAAACCCAGATTTACGTGACAACGAGAACGTACCACTAACTGAAACCATTGACGAATACTTTGCTCGTGAAGTGCTACCTCACGTTCCAGATGCGTGGATTGACACCAAAAAGACAGATGAGCTTGATGGTGAAGTCGGTTTAGTGGGCTATGAGATCCCATTTAACCGCCACTTCTACGTTTATGAGCCACCAAGAGCATTAGAGGCGATTGATGCTGATTTGGATGCAGTATCGTCTGAGATTATGCAACTTCTTCAAGAGGTGCATTCATAATGACAGGTCGTTATAAGGCATATCCTGAGTATAAGGATTCTGGTGTTCATTGGTTACACGATATACCTGCACACTGGACAACGATTCCCGTAGGACGTTGTTATCGAAGAGTTAAACGCACTGGATTTGAAAAAGAAGAGTTACTCTCTGTCTATCGTGATCACGGTGTAGTTCCTAAATCTAGCCGAGATGATAACAACAATAAGCCTTCGGATGATCTATCACCTTATCAGCTAGTTTGTGAAAACAATCTAGTAATGAATAAGATGAAAGCGTGGCAAGGTTCTATTGCCATATCAGAGTATAGAGGGATAGTTAGCCCTGCATACTTTGTTTACGAACCACTGAAACAAACGGACTCTCTCGTATACCCAAAATACGTTCATTATTTATTGAGACACCCGATTTATATCACTCAATATATGAGCCGCTCTAAAGGTATTCGTGTCAATCAATGGGATCTCGATCCTGATGAGTTTCAAAGCATCGAGTTACTACTTCCGCATAAAGATGAACAAAAGAAAGTAATCAACTTCCTCGATCACGAAACCGCCAAGATCGACACCTTAATCGCCAAGCAAGAAATGCTGATTGAGCTGTTGAAAGAAAAACGCCAAGCGGTGATCTCGCACGCAGTCACCAAAGGGCTTAACCCAGATGCACCTATGAAAGATTCTGGTGTGGAATGGTTGGGTGAAGTGCCTGAGCATTGGGGAAGTTCGACAGTTAAAAATTTATGTTACGTTAATGATGGAAATCATGGTGAAGAATACCCTACGGAATCTGACTTTGTAGATAATCGTGATGGTGTACCATTTATCCGTGCTGGTGATTTTGATAACTTAAAAATAATTGAAAATGACTTACGGTATATTTCCCATAAGAAGAATGATTCAATGAGAAAGGGGAGATTACAAGAAGGAGATATTCTTTTTGTAAATAGAGGTGCCACAATAGGAAAGCTGTGCATTGTTGATGCCCCTTATGCAGGATCAAATTTGAACTCACAGATTGCATACCTTCGATGCAATACTAATTTAGCAGATCATCGCTATGTTACTTATTTCTTATCTTCTCCTTACATTCAAACCAAAATCCTTGCTGCAATCCAAGGTGGAGCATTACCTCAATATCCATTGAAACATATTGTTAACTTAGATATTTGGCACGGAAACATTGAAGAGCAGAAAGCCATCTCGAATTTTTTAGATAACAAAATAAATAAAATCAAAGGATTGATTGAAAAATCAGAACTGGCGATTAATTTAATTAAAGAACGTAAAACAGCCCTTATCTCAGCAGCAGTAACTGGCAAGATTGATGTGCGTGATTGGCAAGAACCGACAGAACAACAAGGATAGAGGATGCAGAAGAAAACACTAGAAGCCCACGAGTTTCCGCTAAAAGAAGTTTTTTGTGATGACTACTCATTTGAGATTCCGGGCTATCAGCGTCCCTATTCGTGGGAGAAAGAACAAGCGGAAACCCTAGTTTCTGACTTACTTGGATTTTTAGAAGAACAGCCAAAAGACATCAAAGAGGCAAGCCCTTATTTCCTTGGTAGTATCGTACTAATTAAACCATCTGGTGCATTGTCTCAGGTTGTTGATGGGCAGCAGCGTCTAACTACGTTGACAATATTGCTTTCTGTCATTCGTAGTCTATTGCCAGAGGCGAAACGAGCAGTGTTGGAAGGGGCAATTTTTCAGAAAGGTGATGAAATCTTACTGACTGAGGATAAACCAAGACTAAAAACTCGACCAAAGGATCAGCAGTTCTTCTTAAAGCATATTCAAGAGTTTGGTGGTTTAGAGGCATTGTTTGTTAACAATGACAAACTGAATGATAGTCAAACCAATATGCTAAATAATGCCAAAGCGATGCACGCACAACTTGTAAAGCTAGATGAAGTACAACTCATTCGCCTTACTCAGTTCATAATGAACGGTTGTTTCGCAGTATTAGTGACAACGCCTGATGTTGACTCAGCGTATCGTATTTTTTCAGTAATGAATGACCGAGGTATGGATCTCAGCGCAACAGACATTCTCAAATCTCTGATTACAGGAGCTATTCCAGAGTCTAACGATAAACAAGAGTTCTATACCAATAAGTGGGAGGACTTAGAAGAAGAGATTGGTCGAGAGCGTTTCAGTGCATTGGTTGCTCATATCCGAATGATGGAAATGCGTGCCAAATCCCGTTCAAATATGGTTGCTGATTTTAAGAATCACATTAAACCAGAGCGTGAACCAATAGACTTCATTGATAAAAAGCTAGAGCCATACACTCGTATTTACAGCGAAGTATTGGACCAGCGTTTTGTGAGCCAAGAATACGCAGCAGAAATCAATAATAGTCTGTACTGGTTGACTCGCATTGACAACAACGACTGGGTGCCAGCAGCACTTTACTTCATTAACAAGTACAGAAGTCATCCAGATAAGGTGGCTATATTCCTCGATAGACTGGAAAAGCTTGCATCCATTCAGATGATCAATCGTGTCAGCATAAATCACCGAATTGTACGCTACACCTCAATTCTTGATGCTATTGACGCTGAAAATGTGTTCGATGAGGAAAATCAACAAACGCCTCTGTATCTAACGGCAGAAGAAAAAGCCGATGCGCTAAAGCAGTTAAACGGCCCAATCTATAAAGTTTCACGCATTCGAGTGATGGTTCTCCTTCGCCTTGATTCTGAGCTTGGTGATTCTATGGCAAGTTATAAGCACTCTAAAGTAACTGTAGAGCACGTTATGCCGCAAAATCCAAAAGCCGATAGCCAATGGAAACAATGGTGTCCTGATGATGAAGTCCACGCAGAGCTCGTTCACTGCTTAGGTAACTTGGCTCTACTCTCTCGAAATAAAAATAGTGCCGCAAGTAACTACGACTTTGACAAAAAGAAAAGTGAGTACTTTAACCCTATCAGTGGTCATACAGCGTTTGTCTTAACCAATCAGGTGTTAAGCCAAGATGAATGGACTCCAGAGGTGATCAAACAACGTCAAACATTGTTGGTTGATAAACTCGCTAACACTTGGCAGCTATATGTCTAAATCAGGAGCTAACCGATAATGACAGACGCAGCACAAGAAAAAATATTCCAAAACGACATCCTCGACCAAATGCAGTCTCACGGTTGGTTGTTGGGCGAGTCGAACAAGTACAACAAAGAGTTGGCACTTTACCCTGATGATGTGATCGCTTTTGCCAAAGCAACACAGCCTGAGCAATGGGATAAGTTAGCACAGCACTTCCCAGATACAGATCGTAACCCAAACGCAACGGCTAACGCTCTGCTCAAGTCATTAGAGCAAGAACTGAAAAACGAAGGCACACTTTGGGTATTGCGAAATAAACTCAATAATCGTGGAGCGAAGTTTGACCTTTGTAGCTTCAAACCTGATCACGACCTAAACCCAACGGCAACGGCACGTTATGAACAAAACATTCTGCGTGTTGTTCCTGAGCTGGTTTACTCACCCAATGGGTATGATGGGCGTTTAGATTTAACCCTATTCGTCAACGGTATCCCTGTTGCGACTTGTGAGCTGAAGTCTGAGTTTAAGCAGTCGATTGATAACGCCAAAGTCCAATATATGAAGGACAGACAGCCAAAAGATCCAAAAACTCGTAAGCCAGAGCCGTTATTGACCTTTAAACGTGGTGCATTGGTTCACTTTGCAGTGAGCCAATATAATGTCGCAATGACCACCCGCTTAGACGGTAAAAAGACGTTCTTCTTGCCGTTTGACCAAGGTACGGCTGACGGTGGTAAAGGTAATGATGTGCCAGAAG
>JBQGON010000121.1:0-11468 GCA_052087065.1 Vibrio sp.
GTCTTCAACCAATAATATATTCATGAGGGAACCTCCTCTGGAAGAACTAAGGATACTTGTAAACCACCCTGCTCACTGGGCAGCAATAATACTTGCCCACCATGATCGTGGACCACGTTCTGAACAATGGCTAACCCTAAGCCTGTTCCTTCCCCTTTCGGTTTTGTCGTAAAAAATGGCTCTAATAATTGTTCGGTTTGTAGTTCCGCACCGATACCATCACCATCATCCCAGATATCCAATCTCCATTGCTGTTCGTTAGGCGTAACACGTGCGGTGACTCCGACTTGATGATAAGCTGCTTGCACAGCATTTCGCAGAACATTGACGAGTGCCAACTCAAAACGAGCGCGGTCGACGCACACTTCAAGCGCTTCAGGAATATCAATCACATAGCTTGGCAGCTCACCCTGTTGCTCATAACCAACCGATTCTAATGCATTGTCCACCAGCGAACGCAGGGGAACCGTTTGCCATTGCATACCACTGCGAGAAAAATCGAGTAACTGACGAACAATACGCGTCAAGCGACCCACTTGACCACGGATCGCCGCGAGTTCACGAGCAGCTTTCGGGTCATCATTCAATCGAGTAATTCGCCGAGCTCGTCCGTCGATCACATTCAATGGTGCTCCCAATTCATGAGCAATCCCACTGACTAGACGACCTAAGGCCGCCATTCGTTCTTGCCGCTCAAGCCGTTGGTTTAGGGCGATTTCCTGGACTTGATGGGCTTCAATCGAGGCCTGTGCCGCCTCTATCTCATCGAGCATTTGATTCAAGGCATCGCTAATTCCCGCTAACTCGGTCGCGCCTCGTACTTGCGCTCGAGACTTCAACTGACCGCGCCCCACATCACTCATCACTTGGGTCAGTTGGGCTACTTGGCGTCCAGCGGCTTGTCGATAGCCCAGTAATACAATGCACAATGTAATAAATCCAACCAGTCCCCAGCTTCCCCAAGCCCAATAAGCGAGCCGGTCTACTGAAGTAGAAAAGTCACTCGCTCGGCGTGTCACTTCTATCATTATCGGTAATTGTGCGCCGCCATCATTCACAGGCACGAAATGAGAGTAAACGCGCCGACCCGCCTGATGCTGATAGGCGTCCCCATCTTCGCCCCCCTTCAGCATTTTTTTGGCAAGCGGATTGTCCTCCTGATCATGACGAGCGATGCCAGCGGCGGCAATACGCTCACCTTTTTTATTGTATACTGACGCTCCATAAACTTGGCCTATCGAGAACACAGCGTTCAACGTTCTTTGGACCGTCGCCAGATCCCCTTTATCAATCGCCTCCCCGATGGGAACGCGGATCGCCCGAGCAATGAGCTTGATATCATCTTTCAGTTTACGTGTTTGTTGCTCGGCCATGTAATACGTACCAATACCGATAGATACCCCTGAAAGTGCCCAAAGCGGTAAAAAAACCAGTATTAACATGCGGGTTGCTAACGTCAGTCGTCTGCGTTTTTTCACTTAACCTCCCAGAGTCATCACCTATTGCGTCACTGTGTAAATATGTCACACAAGCTAGGATTTTAGTGTGACAAAAAGAAACACCATCACTGTCTAATCTATGTTAAAACTCAAGCCATTCTTAAATTAATCAATAAATATCAATACTTTAATAATTAATTAAAAATTTGGCACAGTTATCGCAATACTAGAAACGTATTTAAAAATGATGAGAAAGGAGCAACACTATGCGTCAATTCACTTTAATCGCACTCGTTGCAGCACTCGGTGCCGGCGTAACCACATCAGCAATGGCTGATACACAGCAAAACGCCCAGCCGCAGGCTCAAGCTCAAACTCAGCAGGTCGATGTGTCTGATAAGCAGTTATCAAAATTTATAGAAGCGCAGCAATCGGTGAATGATATTCGTCAAAAAGCGATTTCTAAACTCAGTAAAACAGAAGCAAAAGACGCGATGCAGAAGATTCAAAAACAAGCGAATCAAAACATGGTGGAATCCGTAAAAGATAGCGGCCTATCAGTGAAAGACTACAATACGATTGCGCGTGCCTTGCAATCAGATAAATCTCTGCGTCAACGCATGATGCAAATGCAGCAAGGCTAGTCCACAACACTGAACACTTTGCTAAACAGCGACATCCCGTCTTAATTGGGACGGGATGATTCTACGCTTTGCATGCATGATACCTCTACTCACTGATGCATGCGGATAAATTATGGAGCGACACTATGCGCAAACTTGTACTTATCACTCTTTTTTCCGTGCTAGCCACGGGCACCTCTGTTGCCGCCACCGCAACGGGTTCTCAACCTGCAGCAAATACACAGCAAAAAGCACAACATGCTCCTATCTCCGATGATATGCTAGGCCAGTTTGCCGATGCGCAGCAATCGGTACAAACCATCAGCCAAAAAGCGATCAAAAAACTGGGGCAAACACAAGACAAAGGCGCCGCTGAAAAAATCCGCCAAAAAGCGAATGAAGAGATGGTAAAAGCGGTCAAAGATACCGGTTTATCAGTCAAAGATTTCAATGGCATTGCTCGTGCACTGCAAGCAGATAAACAATTGCGTCAGCGTTTAAGCTCAATCCAAAAAACCAGCTAAATCGAGCCCAGACAGTAAAGTAAACGCCCACATTACAAGGTAATGTGGGCGTTTGCGATTCTAGGTAACGTCACGCTGACTCTAGCAAAGTTTGGCCAAGGTACTGACCTTGTAAAACCCCCGGTAGCGTATAAAAGTAGCCGCCACCAAATGGACGAATATACTCTTCTAGCGGCTCTCCATTAAGCCGGTTTTGTGTATCAATAAAGCCTTTTTGTAAATCTGCTTGATAGGCAATAAACAACAACCCAACGTCCAATTGCCCTGAAGGGCTGGTGCTATACGAATAGCTATATCCTCTTCTTAACAACAGAAATTCAGGAAAACCTTGGGTTCTTGGATTGGCTAAGCGCATGTGTGCATCCAACGGAATGCGTTTACCGTGAGGGTCAGCCGCATAATCAGGATCATCATGTTCATGGGCTTTCCCTAATGGTGCGCCACTGTCACGCTCGCGGCCAAAAATCGTTTGTTGCTCTTGCAATGGCGTACGATCCCAATGTTCAACAAAAAATCGAATCAAACGTATCGCCTGATACGAGCCTCCGACCGCCCATTCAGGTTCCTTGCCGTGATGGACCCACAACATATCATTGAGTGTTGTCGCATCATCACCACTTGGATTCACCGTGCCGTCTTTAAATCCTAACAAGTTTATCGGTGTACGTTGCCCCATAGACGCAGCGGCATGAGCAGAGATAAATCCATCTCTGCGCCAACGTACCGCTAAATACGCCGGCGTGTGCTTAATGATATCGCGTAGCGCGTGCATCGTGGTATCAGCACTATTGGCACAAATTTGTAGCATGAGATCCCCATGACACCAATGGGAGTCTAGGGCATCATTGGAGAACTCTTGCATCTGTTGTAAATGCACAGGTTTTAAGTGACTTAAGCCAAAGCGCTCATCAAATAACGACGCCCCCACAGAAGCCGTAATCGTTAAATTATCGGGCGGAATCGTCGGCCCCAAAATCCCTGAATCAAGCGGTGGATACTGCGGATTACGTTCAGGTACTTTACCGCCTTGTGTCAAAAACTCACATCGCTCGGTTAGCGTCTTAAATAAATCGATGAGATCCGCTTTATTCAGTGCTAACACATCAAAAGCCACTAACGCGACGTTTGCTTGCTGTGGCGTGGTTATTCCGCTTTGATGCTCCCCATAAAAAGGTTGTCGATGCGACTCACTGCTGAACGCTTGGGCTTCATCCTTCGCAGTCTGCTTGTCATTCGACATTGAGTCTGCGGCGTGCGCAGAGCCAGAATACATTAACGCTCCACCTGCTGCGCCAAGCATACCTTTCAATAATTGACGGCGACTAGGCTGTGTACTGGTAGACGCGGCGTCTTTTTTCTTACTCAAAAAATGGAACGGGCAACTCATGACCGATTCTCCTGCTGTATACGTTCGACCCATTGCATGACATCTTTATGTAGTGCTTGGCGCGGCTTCAAACTATGCTTCTCCTGCCATTGCTTAAGCTCAGAAGACAAGGTTTGCGCGCTCGCAGCATCTATTTTTTTGGCTAATGGCATGACAATATCAACCCATTTGGCGATGTTGGCATCAATACCCTGCCACTGTGCATCGTGTGATATCGGGTGAGACAATAAATCGATGATCTGTGCATTCAACTGAGCAAGACTCAACGTGCTATTTCGTACTAACGTTTGCCAATCCGTTACTTGTTGTTTTAACTGAGGTAATGCCAAAGGAGACAAATAATCCTCAGGTGTGCGGTTACCATAGGCAGGAATCATCGAGCTAATGCTGTAATACGCCGATTGAATCTCTTTGGGGACCGATGTTCCACCTTGCTGCAACCATGTTTGTAACTGGCGCGTTTTAACAATCATATAAAACTTGTATTCCGCAGCTATCAAGACCAAATCTTGGGCCTTTACATGATAATCATGAGCGCCAGACACGGTTAACGAACCGTGCGGATTGGTGAGTAGCCCACAGGTGGTCTGGTATTCACCCGGTTCAAGATTAACAGTCATCTTTTGATAGAAGCCGGGCGCTATGTTTTCGCGCTCGGCTACCACCATCACGCCATTTAAAATTTCCCATTCCAATGCACGCATACTGTTATTTTTAATAATAAATTGTACTTTCCCCGCGGGCACATTGAGCGCCATCGGCTCGCATTGTTTGTCGGTGACAGAAAGATGAATTTTGGGCATTGCTTGCCCATAGCAGGCAAGACTCGTCAGCCCTATCATCACGCCTATCAGTAATTGTTTTTTCATATACTTCCCCAACAAAAAATGAAACCAGCACTTAATCATGAAATCGATTCAGCGATGGTTTCATTGATTTATTTACTCATGCTCATGACATTAGTTCAGCCCGAACATGCCTCGCATTTGCGAAAGCTCTTCTGCTAATACCGTGATAGGACCTTGCAGCGCTTTCCGATCGCGAGTCGAAAGTGCTTGGTACGATTCAAACCCCTCACCTTTGCGGTATTTGGCTAAAATAGAATCGACACGCTGGAAATTATGATCGACCTTCGCTAGAAATTGAGGATGATTCGCTTGTAAAGGCTGGCGAAGCAGATCAACGATTTTTTTCGCACCATCAATGTTAGCTTGAAAATCCCATAAGTCAGTATGACTATAACGGTCTTCTTCACCGCTAATTTTTGTCGCCGCCACCTCTTCAATCAGTGCGGCAGAACCATCCACAACATTACTTGGTGGAAACGCGAGCTTTGTGAGGCGACTTTCGAGTTCTTGAGTATCACTCATCAATTGTTTGGCAAATTTATCCATCCCTTGTGTTGAATTTTTTGCCCACAATGCATATTCAATACGATGGAACCCTGAAAACTGGGGATCGTTGACCCCTTTTTCATAATCATCTTCACGCGCATCCATGCTGGCATCGAGATCGGCGAACAGTTCAGCGACCGGTTCGATACGCTCATAATGGATACGTGCAGGCGCATAGAGTGACTTCGCTTTGTCTATCTGGCCCTTTTCTACCGCTTGCGTAAAAGCACGCGTATCATTGACAAGCTCATGAACTTGATCAATGACATACAGTTTATATTCTGTCATTGGCTGCACTAAAGCCGCCGAATCCGTTGCGGCGTTTGCCTGTACAGCAACAGATGCCAGCAAGGCAGGGAGAACAAGACGCTTAAAAGAATGTGTCATAATCAACGTTCCTAGTATTATATTTTATGAGATGAATAAACCCGTTTAGCGGCTCGTGCTTTCACACTAAACCAAGCCAACGCGGGGAATAGATAAAGACAATAAACGAATACTTCACTGTCGGTTGGTGCTTCTTGATAGCCCAGCAGACCTTGTAATACCGTGCCCAATAAACTGTGGGTCGATAAAATTGCGCCAAAATGATACGCAATATCTTGGTAATAGTTCCAAAGCCCCGCTTCATGAAATGCACGAATAGCCCCTGCCGCAAGCCCTGCTGCAACAAACAAAATGAAGACTGCAGTCCAACGAAAGAAGGCGGTGAGCGGTAACCGAATCCCACCAAGATAAATAACAAATCCCGCGATGACCGCGCTAAGCACACCGGTGACCGCGCCGAGTGGTGCCATCACTCCCACATCCTGAGAAAACGCCGCAATTAAGAAAAACACCGATTCGAGTCCTTCCCGTGCCACTGCTAAAAACACCATTATGACTAACGCTTTTGCTTGACCACTTTGCAGCCCGACAGCCTCATCAATCGCGGTTTGTATGTCTTTCCCTATATTTTTGCTCGCCGTTTGCATCCAAAACACCATGTAGGTCAGCATAACGACGGCCACAACCGCGACGATGCCCTCAAACAGTTCTTGCTGCTGCTGAGGGAACTCACCGGTCGTTTTCTCAATAAAGATCCCCAAACCTAAGCACAAAGTAGCCGCGCTAGACACACCAAGCCATACCGCTTTCATCCATTGTTGCTGCCCCGTTTTTTTTAGATAACTGGCGATCAATACTACAATCAATGCCGCCTCTAATCCTTCCCGCAACATGATTAAAAAAGGAACAAAAAACATAAATTAAATACCAATATAAATGATAACTATTCGTATTCTAATATTGTTTCTAAATGTGTCAACTGGTTTATCAATTGCTTTGATGATATGAAACACGATTACCATCTGTATAAATTTCATATTAAAATAATAAAAATCAATTAATTAAGTAATTTATTTTGTTCAGTGATTCAGAAGAAGTGATGAGAAAGAATGGGGAGCAACAGGAATAACTATGAATATGATCACATTTATTCAACGATAAAACGCAATACCAAGCAAGGAGACAGGGATGGGGGAGTGATGTTGTTATTAGGGAGTTCAATATGCTTAGTACCTACGCTTAAGCATCTTCTTCGAAGGTCATTCAAATGATCAACTAGGAACATCAATCCGGAAATTGCACGTCAGGGAGATGTTCAAAACCGGGTTTAGCGAATAGAAAGCCTTGCATTAACCTAACACCGTGAGCCTTTATCCATGTGTACTCTTCAAGAGTTTCTACCCCCTCGGCCAACGCTGTGATATTTAAGCTATCCAACATCGCTAGGCTATGTATAAAAATCGTTTGGCGAACCGTTTCTTGATCGATACCACGAATCAGATCCATATCAAATTTCACAATATCGGTTTGAAAATCAGCAAGTAGAGTTAGTCCAGAATATCCCGATCCAAAATCATCTGTCGCCGTTTTGAATCCAAGCTTTTGGTAATACTCAACCACTTGTTTAATATGTTGGTTGCTTTGTAACTTTTCGTTTTCAGTAAACTCAAACATGATCTTTCTTGAGGAAAGTGATAGTGCTCAGCCGCTTCTAATGTCGTGCGAATACATCGCTCAGGCGTATAAATCGCATTCGGTAAGAAATTAATACTCAACATCGAGGTGATTCCTAGCTTCGCAGCGAGCGCGATCGCTTTGATGCGGCAATGCTGATCAAATAAATACCGGTTATCATCATTTACCTGAGAGATAATAGAAAAAGCTGATTCATTATTCAGCCCGCGAACGAGGGCTTCATAACCAAACACGTCATGCGTTTGACAATTAACGATCGGTTGAAATGCCATGGTAAAATCAAACGGTAATGATTCGTTACTTTTGCACTTTTGACACTTAGGTAATTTAGAAGATAAACACGGTGAAATCATAGGATACCTTTTCGTCAGTACATAATTGGCGTGAACAGTTGACCCATTCACGCCAATACTATTGCATAAGCTTTGTTGAACTGCGACGTTTTATCAATATTCACGCTAAAAAGAGGCTATATCGCTTTATATGGCGATTACGCCACTCCCATAATTTTGGCATTCGCAAACTTGGCATTGCCTAGCAATACACGCGAGGTTATCCGAACTCTTTTGCGTCCATGACGACTTTCGACAGTAAAACCAGTGCGTTTTGTAATACCGACTCATTAAAATCAAACTTATCGTTATGGTGACCAGCAGCAAGCTCAGTGCCAAAAATCATATAGGTCGCTTGGCCGCCATGTTGCTTAACCCGTTCCATAAAATATGTCGCATCTTCCGATCCTGCCGAGCCTTTCAATTCATGATGAACCTGTTTAAAGCGCTGTAGGCTTGTGGCTTTATCGGCAATAAACGCGACCCATTCAGGCGAAGGCACACTCCGCTGTGCAGCGCCCACAACATCGATGTCATAATCAACTTCATACATCTGTGCAACGCCTTGGACAATGGCTTGACTGCGGGCAAACATATAATCATTAATCTCGTTATTTTCACCGCGGCATTCGACTTGTAAGTGGGCATGCTGAGCAATGACATTGCGCCCTGTCCCGCCATTAAATACTCCAACGTTGATGCGTGATGCGCCATCACAATGACGGCTGATACTGTGCAGGCCAATGGTCGCCTGAGCGGCCGCTAAAATCGCATTACGACCTTGTTCTGGATTACCACCAGCATGAGCAGGCACACCATGAAAATCCACATTAAACTTAGTCGTAGCTAGGAAGTTATCACTGCCACAAATCACTTCACCATCCGGTACGCCAGTACCGATATGAATTGCCATAAACAAATCAACATCATCGACGACACCAGCATCCGCCATGGATTTAGCCCCGCGCGTCCCTTCTTCTGCGGGTTGGAAAATCAATTTTATTTTTCCGCATAACTGCGCTTTATTCGCCATTAAATAATGCGCAACGCCTAGCCCAATCGCCGTATGCCCATCATGTCCACACGCATGTGCCATGTTGTGATTAATCGAAGCAAACCCACACTGCGCAGGAACATGTGCGCAATCGGACGATTCTTCTAAATCCAATGCATCCATATCGACGCGCACACCAACCGTTGGTCCGGCCACTCCCGTATCGAGGGTCGCGACAATACCAGTAAAGCCACCAGCAAAGGCGTCAATCCATTTTTCCAATGCGCCTTGCTGGAGCGCTCGCTCTTTTTGTGCCGCTAAAAATTCTGCGCTGGGCACTCCCATGCGCGATTCATCGCAAATAACATCACGGCCTAGTGCTAAAGAATATCCTAATTTATCGAGTTGCTCGGCGACGAGGGTTGCTGTGCGAAATTCAACCCATCCCGATTCTGGGTGTTTATGTAAATCGCGGCGCCATGCGACCATCTGCTCGGTCAGGGTATTGATTTGAGAGTCATGCTCGGTTGCTGACATATTGGATTCTCCAATTTGATTGAGCTCGTTGCTAACGAGCGAAATGAAGATAAATTAGGGGGGAAATTCCCCCAATTCGTTAGTGAATGGATGTCGTGCTAAGCGCTACAACATTGGATAAATACTGGGGCCAATGGGCAAATTAAACATGAAGAAAATAAGTAGCATCACTAACCAAGAGCCTAAGAACGCTAAAGAATAAGGGATTAATAAGGCGATCATGGTCCCCATCCCCGCGTCTTTGTCGTACTCCTTCATCATAGATAAAATGACCACAAAATACGGGCTTAGCGGAGTCACAATGTTGGTGGAGGAATCGGCAACGCGATACGCCAACTGAATAAAGGCTGGGTGATAGCCAAGTTGCATAAACATCGGGACAAACACTGGCGCTTCTAACGCCCATTTGGCCGAACCACTAGGGATTAAAAAGTTTAGACCCGCGGTAAAAACGCAGTAACCAAGGATGACGGCAATCCCATCAAAATGGATACTGGCGAGAAAATCAGCGCCGTTCACCGCAATCCATGTCCCTAAGTGACTCCAATTAAAGTAGGCAATGAACTGCGAGCAGAAAAAGATCAGTACGATATAACTCGACATATCAGAAATAGCTTCTGACATGTATTTAGTCACATCTTTACTGTTTTTAATCAGCCCCATAGTAACGCCATACGCTAAACCAACCGCAACAAAGAAAAATAGAATGATAGGGATAATGCCTTTCAGAAAAGGGGACGGAATCAGACCACCATCGGCATTTTGTAATGGGGAGTTTGGCCAGACAGCGAGCGCAATAATGGCAATCAAATACACCACCGCGGTAATACCAGCGTTACGTAAAGCGCGTTTTTCCACCCCAGGGGCGTGTTCTTTTATCGCTCTACGCTTACCTTGATATTCGCCAAACTTAGGCTCTATGACTTTGTCGGTAATGAGCACACCTACAGCGGTAAGTACAAAGACCGAGACAATATTAAAGTACCAGTTATCAACAGGAGTCACCGTGAGGTCGTTCGATACCGCTTTAACCGCTTCAGAAGAAATTCCCGACAGCAATGCGTCTGTTCCCGCAATGACTAAATTCGCGGTAAATCCAGCGCCTGCGCTGGCATATCCAGCCATTAACCCAACAATCGGATGACGGCCCACCGACATAAAGACTAAGGCCGCCAGTGGTGGCAAAACGATCATCGCTGCATCAGAGGCAATATTCATCATAATGCCGGAAAACACCACTGCCGTGGTAATCAGCGCCTTCGGTGCATTTAAAATCGTGTGTTTCACGACACTTTCAAGCAACCCGACACGCTCTGCTAACCCAACGCCAATCAACATTGCCAACACCAATCCCAGCGGTGCAAATCCAGTGAAGTTTTTCAGCATATGGGTAAAAATAAACACTATGCCATCGGGGGATAATAAACTGCGAATCGGTAAATTTTTACCTGTTGCGGGGTGAATGACGGATGCACCTTCACTCGCCGCCCATACTGATGCGACGATAACGACTAACGCAAGAACAAAAAACAACACGATCGGTTCTGGCAGTTTATTTCCCAGTCGCTCAATGGCCTTAAATAGACCACTTGGTTCTGATGAGCGGGTTACTTTTGTGGCTTCAAATTGAGACATATCAACAATCCTTTGCAATATCACAATGTTATTTGACGCTTCTGGTTTTCTTCCTGATACCATAGAACGAAGCGATCAATGTATGACCTCAATGTATTAACTCAAAGAGTTCCCCACAAGACAACGAATACAATGGGGGGATAACCAGTAGTTATCACGGATGAAATATGACTATTAAAATCAATCAATTAAAATGCTTAGTAATGATGGCAGAACACGGTAGTATTCGCGCGGCAAGTCGAGCGCTTAACATATCTCAGCCCGCTGTCACGCGTGCGATACGTGAACTTGAAGTATATTTAGGCGCGCAGATCGTCAATAGAGGCACACAGGGAATTACGCTAACAGAACCTGGTGAACATTTGCTTTCTCATGCCAATTTAGTGCTTCGGGAGCTGCACCTTGCCGAAGAATCTTTTAAGCAGGCCATCGGTCATCAGTACGGAACGGTCAATGTGGGGATTGGGGCAAGCGTTGCCTGTGAGTTAATGCCACAAGTAATTCGTAAATTTAGAGAAAAATATCCTCATGTCAAAATCAAAATACAAGAAGGACAATTAGAGGCCCATATAGAAAGTCTA
>JBQGON010000122.1:0-11465 GCA_052087065.1 Vibrio sp.
CACAAAAAAGCAGGGTACTCGCCCTGCCTATTTGCGTAACAACTGAGAATCAGAGATTAACGTGCACGGAAGACGATACGTCCTTTAGAGAGATCGTACGGAGTCAACTCAACAGTTACTTTATCGCCAGTCAAAATACGGATGTAGTTTTTACGCATTTTTCCAGAAATATGAGCAGTAACAACATGGCCGTTTTCCAGCTCGACACGGAACATTGTGTTTGGAAGAGTATCAAGGACAGTGCCTTGCATCTCAATAACGTCTTCTTTAGCCATTTAATCCTCTTTAGAAATTAGGCAATTTTTAACGGCGATAATTGTGCCCTTAAAAGTTCAATAAGTAAAGTTGTGGCGTATTCTACCCTTGCCAACGCTGATTTACTAGCCTTTGGTGTGCGTTAAAGCGTACTTTGTAGTTCATCGCTGGGCATTCGTCTATTTGATAACCTAAATAGAGCCACTGTTTCTGTTGTTGTTTACACATTTCAATTTGATAGAGCACACATAGTGTCCCCAGTGATAGCGGGATATCAGGATCAAAGAATGTATAAAATGCACTTGCGCTGTCATCCATGACGTCTGTAATTGCGATGGCAATCAGTTGATTATCGTCATAGACGTGTAAGTAGCGAGTGTTGAGCCAATCGCACTGCGCAAACGTCGCGAAATTCTCTCGATTTGGTGGATACATACTACCACTACGATGGCGGGCATTGATATAGCGTGCATAAAGATCGAACCAGTTTTCGTCCATCTGCGATTTTAATTGCCAAGAAAAGCTCGGCTTGGCTTTATTGAGCAACCGCTTTTGGCTTTTAGTCGGCTGTGTACTGCGAGTATGGATACGCAATGCTTCACATGCATTACATTGCGGGCAATGTGGACGATAAATAATATCACCGCTACGGCGAAAGCCATTAGAGAGCAGTAACTCAAAATTTTCTGGAGTTTGCATATCCGCGTCGAGGGCTACCGCTAATTGTTCGTTTTCATCAGATAAATAACTGCACGGATGCTGAGTACTTAAACCGATGCGGATTTGCTGAGTATCGGGGGTCATTATTGCTCCTTGCCATGAGCTGCAAGTGGACAATCGCTTAGCCAGCGAGGGCTCAAATGTTTGTTTTCTATTGTATTGTTTCTTAATGATAGCAAAGTGTTAATAAACTGCATTCTTGGTAACGTTTGTGCACCTAATGACGCTAGATGGGGATTCATGACTTGGCAATCAATCCATTGACCACCGAGTTGTTGAAAATAGTCGCAAAAGTGCCAAAGTGCAATTTTGGATGCGTTATCACACAAACTGAACATGGATTCGCCGCAAAATATCTGTCCAACCATAATGCCATATAACCCTCCGACGAGATCGCCATTGAGCCAGACTTCGACGGAATGACAATCACCTTGCTTAGCAAGAGCTTGATAGGCATGACGCATATCATGGTTGAGCCAGGTCTCACTGGCAGGCCTTACAGCAGCGCACAATTCGATCACTTGGGCGGTTGCATGGTTTAAACTGACGACATAATCGGATTTTTTATAAAATTTTTTAAGACTTTTGCTAGGTTTGAATGTCTTAGTATCAAATACCGCTCGTGGGTCAGGACTCCACCACAGAATGGGCTCATCGGGTCCATACCATGGAAAAATGCCAGAGCGATAGGCAGACACCAAGCGTGGGGGCGTTAAATCCCCACCCATCGCCAACAAACCGTTGGGTTCATCTAGGGCCTCATGGGGCGACGGAAATGTGAAGTCGTCGGGTGCAAGTTCGGTTAAATAAATCGTCATACACAGCCATTATCCATAAAGGAGATGAAAAAATGAAAAAGTGGATTTGGATAGTAGTCATTTTTCCACTGTTTGCCAATGCCGCATATCAGCGCAACCAAGCTCGGCCAGTTAATAAAGTCGTGTTTGGTGCGGTGCAAACCGTACGTTATATTTCACAAGAAACGGTGACGAAAAGCCAGCAACATCATGGTGGCTGGGAAACATTGTTAGGCGCGGCCATTGGTGGCGTTATAGGCCACCAGTTTGGTTCTGGTCATGGTAATGACTTAGCGACTATCGTGGGAACAGCGGCAGGGGCTGGCGTTGGCTATACACAATCGGCTGATCCTATTTATCGTCAACAGGATAAATTGGTTGAGCTCCTGATCAAAACCCATAACGACAAATTGATTGATGTCATTCAAGATGTCGACCCAAATATGTTGTTTGGCTCCGGAGATAGTGTGCGCATTTTATATTTTGATGATGGGGTGCGTGTCGACAAAGAAATGTGAGATTGAATACTTTAGGGATGGCATTGTTAAGCTTGCATCTTTTGGGCTTATTTCCTTCGTTATGCGCGGGATTAGCCTGTAGGGTCTGGAAGGTGGTAGCGAAAAGGCAGTAAACCCCATATTGGCACTAGCATCACTATGCATTTTTCGCTAATCTGCGACTATGAAAAATTTTTTGTCCACGACTGATATCGGTCATTTAGGACAGAACAAGGACTATAGAGCAATAAATGGAAAGCCTGACCTTACAACCAATCAACATCATCGAAGGTAGCGTAAATCTTCCGGGTTCAAAAAGTGTTTCCAATCGCGCTTTGCTACTGGCGGCACTCGCACAGGGGAGCACGCGTTTAACTAACTTACTCGATAGCGATGATATTCGTCATATGCTCGCCGCACTTAAAAAGCTTGGCGTCAATTATCAACTGTCTGCAGACAAGACAGAGTGTGTTGTTGAAGGGCTAGGACAGCCCTTTACCACAGAGGCTTCGATGGAATTATTTCTCGGCAATGCAGGCACCGCCATGCGGCCACTCGCCGCGGCGTTATGCCTCGGTCAGGGAGATTACGTTCTCACCGGTGAGCCGCGCATGAAAGAGCGTCCAATTGGGCATCTCGTTGATGCATTGCGCGCAGCAGGCGCTCAAATCGATTACCTCGAGAATGAAAATTTTCCACCGTTAGCGATCCATAGTACAGGATTAAAAGGCGGAGAAGTGGTCATCGATGGTTCGATCTCTAGTCAGTTTTTGACGGCGTTTTTGATGACGGCGCCCTTTGCTGAAGATGATATCACCATTGTTATTGAGGGAGATTTGGTCTCTAAGCCCTATATTGATATTACGCTCGATATCATGCGCAAATTTGGTGTGGTTGTGGAAAACGACAACTACCAGAAATTTGTGGTTAAAGCCGGGCAGCACTATGTTTCACCTGGTGATTTTCTGGTTGAGGGCGACGCGTCTTCGGCCTCGTATTTCTTGGCGGCCGCCGCGATAAAAGGCGGCTCTATACGGGTGACGGGTATTGGTAAAAACAGTATCCAAGGCGACATCCGTTTTGCCGATGCGTTGGAGAAAATGGGCGCAATTATCGAGTGGGGCGAGGACTATGTTCAAGCGACCCGCGGCCGTTTAGATGCCATTGATATGGATTTTAATCATATTCCTGATGCGGCGATGACGATTGCGACGACGGCATTATTTGCAGAGGGCACAACGTCGATTCGTAATGTTTATAATTGGCGAGTAAAAGAAACCGATCGCTTAACGGCGATGGCAACAGAACTGCGCAAAGTCGGGGCTATTGTTGACGAAGGCGATGATTATATTACCATTACACCACCGCAGGTGTGTCGACATGCTGTGATAGATACGTATGATGACCACCGTATGGCAATGTGTTTTTCTTTGGTCGCGCTCAGTCAAACACCTGTGACTATCAATGATCCAAAATGTACGTCAAAAACGTTCCCGGATTATTTTGAAAAGTTCACCGAACTCAGTCGTTAAGTCCGCTTATGAGTATGGATTGACGATAAAAGCCTCACAAAGAGGCTTTTATTATTCTTGTAGAGTAAATTTTGCTGATAACTCATGAGCTAAGAATTTAAACATATTGAATACTGTGGGCGTTTTGCTGGTGGGTAATCCTTGGTTATCTAAGAAATAATCGCCCTTGAAGATCAGCACATCATTCTTTTCTTCAACATCAGTGGTGTGTATACCTTCTATATAATTGTCATGATCGCGTAGTGCTTGATTAGCAATGATTAATAAATCGTTTTTTGAAATTGTTATTTTTTGTGACATTGGTGATTATTTTTTTGTTCATGGTAACGCCACTCTAAATACTCTTTTCGTTGTTCACTTTGATCGGGCGCAACAAAGCGAATTATTAGTCATTGATTCTTTGATAATCAATAAGTTGCCGTTTAGGTCATCAGGTGGATATCATTAGGGTAAAAATAGCACCGCTTGTTTGCTTGATGCGACGAATTGTCGAACAAATACATCGCTTTTTTAAAAAACATGTTGATCTTCTTGTAATCTGCCTCGATAGTAAAAAAAGAATCAACATTGTAGAACATTATGCGATAAACCATTCGCACTATGGTTAAGGATATTTGAATCAAATTATGGGTAAATCACTCGTTATCGTGGAGTCTCCAGCCAAGGCTAAAACAATCAACAAATATCTTGGTAAAGACTTTATCGTAAAATCTAGTGTCGGTCATGTCCGCGATCTACCAACCGCAGGGCAGTCGACAGGCGGAAAAAAAGCCGCGCCACAATCGACTAAAAATCTGAATCCAGAAGAAAAAGCGCGTGTAAAGAAAGAGAAAGAGCGTGCGGCACTCATTAAGAAGATGGGGATCGACCCTTATCACGATTGGGAGGCGAATTATCAAATATTACCGGGTAAGGAAAAGGTTGTTTCCGAGCTACAAAAATTAGCGAAAGACGCAGATCATGTTTATCTCGCAACCGATTTAGACCGCGAGGGAGAGGCCATCGCTTGGCACCTTCGTGAGCTCATCGGTGGCGATGAAGAGCGATATAAGCGTGTGGTATTTAATGAAATCACCAAAAGCGCGATCAAGCAGGCCTTTGATAAGCCTGGTGAACTGAATATAGATGGTGTCAATGCCCAGCAGGCCCGTCGCTTTATGGACCGTGTGGTTGGTTTCATGGTGTCACCACTGTTGTGGAAAAAAGTGGCACGAGGTTTGTCTGCAGGTCGAGTTCAATCGGTGGCGGTTAAACTATTGGTTGAGCGTGAGCGTTCAATTAAAGCCTTTACTCCCGAAGAATTTTGGGATATCCATGCCGATACATTGACCAGTGCCGATCAAGCGTTTCGCTTGATGGTTGCACAAAAAGACGGCGCGGCGTTTAAACCAGTCAATGAAACGCAAGCCAAAGCGGCATTGGCGGAATTAGACCATGCTCGCTACGAAGTGTGTAAACGTGAAGACAGACCAACGAGCAGTAAACCAAGCGCGCCGTTTATCACGTCAACGCTGCAGCAAGCGGCTAGCACTCGTTTGGGGTATGGCGTTAAAAAGACCATGATGCTCGCTCAGCGACTGTATGAGGGCGGTTACATCACCTATATGCGTACGGACTCGACTAACTTAAGTCAAGAAGCCGTTGAAAGTGTTCGAGAGTATATTACCAACGAATTTGGTGATGACTACTTGCCTGAAAAACAGAACGTATATGGCAGTAAAGAAAACGCCCAAGAAGCGCACGAAGCGATTCGTCCATCGAGCGTCTCAGTGCTTGAGTCACAGCTTGAAGGAATGGATAAAGATGCACATAAGCTGTACGCGTTAATATGGAACCAGTTTGTTGCGTGTCAAATGACACCGGCAAAATACGATTCAACCACGGTTAGTGTAAAAGCGGCAGGCTATACGCTGAAAGCGAAAGGGCGCATCCTAAAATTTGACGGTTGGACTCGCGTGCAACGCCCGTTAGGTAAGAACGATGACCAAATTCTTCCTGCTGTTAAAGTCGGTGATGAGCTGACATTGCAAGCGTTAGATCCGAAGCAACACTTTACTAAGCCACCGGCTCGCTTTACAGAAGCCGCGTTGGTGAAAGAGCTAGAGAAACGCGGTATCGGTCGTCCTTCAACGTATGCATCTATTATCTCGACCATCCAAGATCGTGGCTATGTGAAGGTAGACCAGCGTCGTTTTTACGCAGAAAAGATGGGCGAGATCGTTACGGATCGTTTAGACAATAGTTTTGATGACCTCATGAACTACGACTTCACCGCAAGAATGGAAGAAAAGCTCGACCAAATTGCGGAAGGTGAAGTGAACTGGAAGGGCATGCTTGACGATTTCTTCGCGAACTTTAGCCAAAATCTGTCACAAGCTGAGCTTGACGAAGAAAAAGGTGGAATGAAACCTAACCACATGGTTGAGACTGACATTGATTGTCCAACGTGTGGTCGTAAAATGGTGATTCGTACCGCTTCAACAGGGGTATTCTTAGGCTGTTCAGGTTATGCATTGCCACCTAAAGAGCGCTGTAAAACCACCATTAACTTAGGTGATGAAGAAGGTGTCGTTAATGTATTAGAAGAGGACGTCGAAACCGCCGCTTTACGTGCGAAGAAACGGTGTCCGATTTGTGATACCGCGATGGATGCGTATCTGATTGATGAAACTCGTAAGCTTCACGTGTGTGGTAACAATCCGAACTGTGAAGGTTATGAAGTTGAACATGGTGAGTTCAAGCTGAAAGGGTATGATGGCCCGGTTGTAGAGTGTGACAAATGTGGCTCCGATATGGTCTTGAAAAATGGCCGATTCGGTAAATACATGGCCTGTACCAACGACGAGTGTACCAATACTCGTAAGATCTTACGCAATGGCGATGTAGCACCACCGAAAGAAGATCCAGTGCATTTTCCTGAGTTACCTTGTAGCCAGTCAGATGCGTATTTTGTGTTACGCGATGGGGCATCTGGTTTGTTCTTTGCGGCAAGCAACTTCCCGAAATCTCGTGAAACACGTGCGCCACTTGTGCAAGAGCTAGCACAATATAAAGAACGCTTAGCGGATAAATTTAAGTATCTCGCGGATGCACCGCAAAGTGACCCGGATGGCCTACCAACGGTCGTACGTTTTAGTCGGAAGTCTAAAGAGCATTATGTGCGTACGGAAAATGACGGGAAACCTTCTGGATGGACCGCTCTCTATATTGATGGAAAGTGGGAAATTACCGACAAGCGTAAAAAGAAAAAATAATCTACGGATTATGGCTTGATAAAAGAGTAGCAGCTATTGCTACTCTTTTTTTTGTCAGTTTACCCTCAGTTTTAAACAATACGTTAGTTCGATAGCAAAATTTTAAAGTATTACGCACTATATTCAATATGTTGACTACGTTTATAGGAGTGCTTAGAAAACGGCCGAATGAGCAGGTTTAGGCGCTAACCTCAGGCCTTGCCTGTATGGTGGACGATTGTCCAGTGAACGTAACACGAACGTTATAGTCTATGCGTAGAGTGCTATTTGGAGTAAAACGATTTTTGTCGTTGTGATCGTTTTGTTGTTCTCTGTGAGATGGGGTGTCTTACTGGTGACTTCATCCCTATGCATAGAAAATTAGAATGTAGCGCGTTGCTGTCTTGATTAGATGATGAGTAGCGTTAATAAGGGATGGAGAAAGTAATGGCTGGTGTATTAGGTATGATTTTAGCTGGTGGTGAAGGTAAGCGTTTGATGCCTTTAACCGGGACCAGAAGTAAACCATCAGTACCTTTTGGTGGCAGTTATCGATTAATAGATTTTGCACTCAATAATTTTGTTAATGCGGATCTGTTACGAGTCTATGTATTAACACAGTTCAAATCTCAGTCATTATATTTGCACCTGAAAAAAGGTTGGAATGTTGGTGGAATTACCGAGCGGTTTATTGACCCGATTCCAGCGCAAATGCGTGATGGCAAACGTTGGTATGAAGGCACCGCAGACGCCATCTATCAGAACTTACGTTTTGTTGAATTAGCAGACCCAAGTGAAGTGTGTATTTTTGGCTCAGATCATATCTATAAAATGGATATTCGTCAGATGCTGGATGCGCATCGGCGCTCAGGCGCTCAATTGACGGTGTCTGCTATCCGTATGCCAGTCGAGAAAGCCAGCGATTTTGGGATCATTGAAATTGATACTGAAGGTCGCATGATAGGCTTTGAAGAAAAGCCAGAACACCCCAAATGTATTCCCGGTGAACCGGAATGGGCCTTAGTTTCGATGGGAAACTATATTTTTAGCACGGATAGTTTGTGCCGAGAATTAGCCATTGACGCGGAAAATCCGCAATCAGGTCATGATTTAGGCCATGATATTATTCCGAAAATGTACCCACAAGGTACGGTTTATATCTATGATTTCTCGACCAATAAAATTCAAGGTGAGTCTCATGATAATTATTGGCGTGATGTCGGCACGATAGAATCCTACTGGGAAGCTCATATGGATCTATTGGGGTCTGAACAGAAATTTTCGTTGTATAACCGCTTCTGGCCATTACATACTTTTTATCCTCCTTTGCCTCCCGCCACCTTCGTTGACTCTGCGGAAAAAAAGGTCAATATTACTGATAGTATGGTCTCAGGGGGCAGTTTTATTCACGGTTCCAATATCTATAAATCGGTATTAGGGTATCGAACTAACATTGCGACTGGCTGTTGTATCAGTGAATCTGTTATCTTAGGGGATGTAAAAGTCGGTGCGGGATGTACGATAAAACGTACCATCATTGATAAAGGTGTCGAAATTGCTGCAGGTACGGTGATAGGCGAAGATTTGGAAGCCGATCGGGCACGTTTTGATGTATCATCCAGTGGAATAGTGGTTGTGGCAAAAGGAATGAAAGTTGGATTTTAATCATGATCAGATCAACATATGGTTTGTTGTTTCAGAGGCACAAGGATTGGTCAAAAGCGGAGGATTAGCCGATGTTGCGAAAGCATTGCCTAAAGCCTTGGCTGAGCTAGGTCATCAAGTCGCGATTGTTCTTCCTGGCTACCATAAAATCGCCGATAAAGCGGATATGCCGGTTATCTTAGAAACAGAATTAGCTCATTGGCCCCATACGCACTATCAGGTACGCCAAACCGCTCTAGACGGTGTGCCAGTTTACCTTATCGATTGTGATGCGTATTTTGAGCGTGCAGAGCTCTATGCAGAACACAATCAAGCCTATGAAGACAATGGTGAGCGCTTTAGTTTTTTTGCCGCAGCCAGCTTAGATGTGCTCCCTAAACTCCAGCTACAGCCCTCGATTATTCACACCAATGATTGGCATACGGGGTTTGTGCCCTTCCTGCTAAAAACGCGTTATCGCGATGACGACTATTATGCGGATATGAAAAGCGTGTTGACGGTGCACAATGCGATTTTCAAAGGTGTATTTGCTTACGAAGAGCTGGAATGTATTCCTGAAATCAATCTTAATGGTATGGAGTTTCTGCGCTATGGCTTGGGGCAAGTGAGCATGTTGCGTGCGGGAATCGCTTTCGCGGATAAAATTAACGCAGTGAGTGCGAATTACGCCATAGAGCTGCTAACGCCTTTGGGCGCGCATGGCTTTGTTGATGACTTTGTACGTCGCGAGCGTGATCTTACTGGCATTGTGAACGGATGTGATTACTCTGAGTGGAATCCGACAATGGATGCCTTTTTGCCACAGCCCTATAGTTGGGAGGCGGATTCATTACGTGCTGGCAAACGAGCGAGTAAGCAGTGTTTACAACAAAAAATGGGTTTGCCGCTGCGCAGTACAGTCGCTGTATTTGGTATGGTTTGCCGATTAACCCATCAAAAAGGCTTTCACTATTTACTGCCGATCATGGAGCAGTTTTTACAAAACGACGTACAGATGGTCATTGTCGGAACTGGCGATCCACAGATCGCGGCGACCTTACATGACCTAGCGAATCGCTATGATGATAAGCTGATGTTTGTGGAAGCATACAGTGATGAATTAGCCCATTTAGTCGAAGCGGGCGGTGACTTTTTCTTAATGCCTTCGGAATTTGAAGCCTGCGGGTTAAATCAAATTTATAGCATGGCCTATGGTACGTTGCCGATCGTCCGAGAAGTCGGAGGGCTCAAAGATACCGTTGCTGATTATGATAAATTTCCACAAGAAGCGACAGGATTTGGCTTTATAGAGCCTTCTCCTCAAGCATTACTGGTGGTGATGCAACGTGCTTTATTGTTCTATTTACAGTCGCCACAGGCGCTATTGGAGGTGCAACAAAGAGCGATGCAGCGTGATTTTAGTTGGCATGAATCGGCCGTGCAATATGTCAAAATGTATCGCAATGCACTAGAGCAATAACAAAGCGCAACGGTAGAGCAAGAGGGGGATGTGGTCGTCTCTTGTGGTTTGCCATTTTTGCGCACTATGATCTCCCGTTACTAGTTATTGCTGTGCTATTATACTCGGTCCGTTTTGTATTTTTTGGATAATAATGCCTGAAACTCGACTGTTCCATAAAGCGTTTTATCATTCCAACAGTAGCGAATGGGTCGTTTTCATTCATGGCGCGGGCGGCAGCTCGTCCATATGGTTTAAACAACTCAAAGCCTACCGACAACACTTTAATGTCTTGTTAGTGGATTTACGTGGTCATGGCCGCTCTGCACAGACGCTGACAAGTCAACATGACCAAGCCTACACGTTTCGTGGTGTCTCACAGGACGTGTTGTCTGTTATGGACGAATTAAATATTGTGAGCGCCCATATTGTGGCTATGTCCCTAGGCACAATTATCGCGCATACGCTGGCTCAGTATTGGCCACAACGAGTGAAAAGTATGGTATTAGGTGGGGCGATTTTATCGCTCGATTGTCGTACGAGATGTCTGATTGGCGTGGGAACATGTCTTAAAAACATCGTCCCTTATATGTTGTTGTATCGGTTATTTGCGTACATCGTGATGCCCACATCCAGACAGCAAGAATCCCGCCGGTTGTTTATTCGTGAAGCTAAAAAGTTATGCCAGAGTGAATTTAAGCGCTGGTTTCGTTTGGCGCTCAATGTGAATCCTATGATGGCGCGTTATCAGGATAATATGAGCCCGATACCGACGCTATATTTAATGGGAGATAAAGACTATCTATTTTTAGAGCCGGTAAAAGCATGGGTGCGCGAGCATCGGTTGAGTCAATTGGTTGAAATTCGCGATTGTGGGCATGTATGTAATATCGAAAACGCCTTAACGTTTAATCAATACTCTATGGATTTTATTGCGCAGCAAAGCGAAGAGGGCGGCCTGTCTTAAGTCATCCGTCTAGGCATATTCGGCCAGTGCGCAGCCGCAGTGCCAACAAACTGCAAAATTCCCTTCGTTCACTTCTTCACACTGGTGACAAGTCCAGTTTGGAAATGTTGTCTCTGTCGATTCTTTGTGGAACTTCTGGATAATGGCGTTAGCTTCGTCAGCTTGCAGTGAATGAAAAAGCCAAATATAGGGCATAGAGTTTTCATCCATGGGGATTTCACCGCGTAAGTTAAACCATTGTTCACCTCTCACTTCACAGGCGATATTTTCAGATTGTAGTAAGCCACAGATGATATGTGCTTCTGTGGGGTTATTGGCTAAGTAGATTTTCATTGCCAACTCCTTGTCTAGATATGCTGAC
>JBQGON010000123.1:0-11361 GCA_052087065.1 Vibrio sp.
CAAACCGTATACTCCCTTAGCAGGGGAGCGCCTTCGGCCACTCGGCCACCTCACCGTCTTGCGGGGGCACATATTAAGGGGTAGCGAAAATATGTCAAACACTTTCTTAGTAAACTTTGCAAAAAAACACTTAAGCGTTGGGTATTTAACCAAAGCGCTATGAATTTGCACTTTAAATATAGAAAATCAATCAAGTACTAAAAAAGGCTAACAAAAAAACTGTTAGCCTTTTACATGTTCTTTAGTAATCGTCAGCAACGACGTCACTATTGCCTTTTTCCGCTTGAATGCGCATATAGATCTCTTCACGATGCACAGACACTTCTTTCGGTGCATTAACACCGATACGTACCTGATTACCTTTTACGCCCAAAACCGTTACGGTGACTTCATCACCAATCATAAGAGTTTCGCCAACACGGCGAGTTAAAATTAGCATTCTTTGCTCCTTGAGTAATCTCTATCATTTTTTTGCAACAACACTATTATCGATCAAAAGTCATCAATAGGTAAATTTATTCAGTCTAAAATGCTCTGTTGAGCCGTAGAATCACTGAACACGACAAAAGCATCATGTAATACATTGGCTGCTTTTTCGATATCACACGGCACGAGTAACAACATTAATGCTTCTGCCGTGGTAAAAGTGTAAAAAATCTCAATATTTACATTGCTTAAGCAGGTATGTGCTGCATGAACAAAATGAGAGGCCTTTAAACCAACCATGGTTAATAAACTCACAGGTTTAGTGTTACGGATTTTATCGCTGAAAACCAGCATCAATCTCGCACAAGCGCCCTGTTTTATCACCACTCCTGCCCATTTTGTTTCCCTGATCACATTCCCAACGTCAATCCCCAATAATTGGCATTGTTCTAACACACTATCATAGACCTCAGGCGCAAAAGTCACCAAAGTCAGGGTCTCTTGAATCGCCAGACCACAAATGTCACGACGACTTATATCCCCCTGAATCAAGGTCCCCTTGCCAGGCTGAAATGTTGACAACACCCTTAATGGAACACGGTGTTGCTCGGCATAACATACACTCGGTAAATGCAGAACTTTCGCTCCGCGCTGAGCCATCGCCTTCATCGAAGGAAAATCGACGGCAGCCAGCTTCTCAGCACCACAAACAATCCTTGGGTCGCAGGTGTACACACCATCGACATCCGTATAGATCTGGCATTCTTGAGCCTGTAACGCCCCAGCTAATGCCACCGCTGTAGTATCTGATCCGCCTCTACCAAGCGTAGTAATATCCCCTTGTTTATTCACGCCCTGAAACCCTGCCACGATCACAATTTGATCGTGTGATAACAGCTCCATGATGCGCCCAACACCTATATTGAGAATATGCGCATTGTTATATCGGTCATCGGTCACAATATTCGCTTGCCCACCAGTCAGTGAGCAGGCTGAATACCCCAGCTTATTGAGCATCATTGCCACTAATGCCATTGAGACTTGCTCGCCACTAGAAAGCAACACATCAAGCTCTCTTGCCGTCGGTACCGCATCAATGTCATGAGCCAAGCATTGTAAACGATTGGTCTCTCCAGCCATGGCTGATACAACAACCACAACATGATATCCCGCATCTTTTGCTTGAATAATATGCTTGGCAACTCTTTGAGTAGACTCTATAGATTCTACAGAAGTTCCGCCAAATTTTTGCACAATAAGGGGCTTTTCCACCGTTCTCTACCTTGCCCAGAAATAAGTACACATATCTTATCTCTGGTTAATAAACTTTTTATACATCGATAAGCAAGTTACAAAAACAAAACCAAGCAGTTGACTGAGTCGACTCAATCATACTACTTGGCTAATAAGTAAATATGGGCCCCAATAGCGGAGCACCAATTATAAATATTGCACTATCTTATCGTTTATAGGCGCTCAGTAAGCCAATCGTCAACAGAGGCAAGTGCAGCAGGTAATGCTTTGGCATCGCTTCCTCCAGCTTGCGCCATGTCAGGACGACCGCCCCCTTTACCACCCACTTGTTGGGCAACCATATTAACCAACTCACCCGCTTTCACTTGACCGGTTAAATCTTTAGTCACACCAGCAATGAGAGCGACTTTACCATCGGCCACATTGCCTAACATGATAATTGCACTGCCTAACTGATTTTTTAGTTCGTCAACCATTCCACGCAGTGCTTTGCTATCTGCGCCATCCAGTTGAGCCACCAATACGTTCACACCTGAAATTTGCTTAACTTGGCTCGTTAAGTTTGAACCTGCTTGGGCAGAAAGTTGCTCTTTCAAGTTATGAATTTCTTTTTCCAATGATTTGGCTTTATTCGCCATATCATCAACTTTCAGAGCTTGCTTATGCGCTTGCTCTTCAAGGTAATTCAATGCCGCTTCACCTGTCACCGCTTCAATACGGCGCACACCTGCGGCAACACCGCCTTCGTGAGTAATTTTGAATAGACCAATATCACCCGTACGACGTGCGTGAATACCACCACATAATTCTGTCGAGAAATCTTCCATGCTCAAGACACGGACTTCATCATCGTATTTCTCACCGAACAATGCCATCGCACCCTGTGCTTTCGCATCTTCGATATTCATGATGTTAGTATCAATGTTTAGATTACGACGAATTTGTTGGTTCACCATACGCTCAACTTGCTTTAGTTCGTCAGCGCTGACCGCTTCCAAATGAGAGAAGTCAAAACGAAGGCCTTCAGGACGAACAAGCGACCCTTTTTGCATCACATGCGTACCAAGTAAGCGGCGCAGTGCTTCATGCAACAAGTGCGTGGCTGAGTGGTTTAATGCACTCGCATTACGACGCTCTTTATCAACCAAAGCATCCACATTATCTTGTTTGCTCAACACACCGTGCTCTAACACGCCATAGTGACCAATCGCTTGACCAATTTTTTGCGTATCCTCAACAACAAAACGGCCCATTGATGTCTCGAGTACACCAGTATCACCACATTGACCGCCAGACTCTGAATAGAATGGAGTTTCTTGTAACACCACAATGGCATGGTCACCTGCAGACAAAGACTCCACCGAGGCTCCATCGACAAATAATTCAACAACGGCACTTTGTCCCTGATCCTGAGTATAACCACAGAAATCTGATGCACTTTCCGCAACAATTTTGTCGTTATAATCTTTTTCAAACTGACCCGCTTCACGTGCTCGCTGACGTTGTGACGCCATCGCTGACTCAAAGCCTGCTTCATCGATAGTAAAGCCACGTTCACGTGACACATCGTTGGTTAAATCAGCGGGGAAACCGTAGGTATCGTATAGTTTAAATACCATTTCACCGTCTAACACGTCGCCTTTCACGTTATCAAGCGCTTCGTTCAAGATGGTCATACCGCGATCTAGCGTACGTCCGAAGTTATCTTCTTCAATACGTAAGATCTTCTCAACCATATCTTGCTGCTGTTTGATGACATCACCCGCAGAGCCCATGATTTCAGCCAAAGGAGCGACAAGCTGATGGAAGAATGTGCCTTTAGCACCCAACTTGTTACCGTGACGAACTGCGCGGCGAATAATACGACGTAGCACATAGCCACGGCCTTCGTTTGACGGCATTACACCATCAACAATCAAGAACGCACAAGAGCGAATATGGTCAGCAACCACACGCAGCGATTGGCTCGATAAATCTTCATAGCCAATAACGTCTGCAGCCGCTTTAATTAGCTTTTGGAACACATCGATTTCGTAGTTTGAATGTACGCCTTGCATGATTGCAGACATGCGCTCAATCCCCATGCCCGTATCGACAGAAGGTTTAGGGAGCGGATGCATTGTGCCGTCAGCATCACGGTTAAACTGCATGAAAACGTTGTTCCAGATTTCAATGAAACGGTCCCCATCTTCTTCTGGTGTACCAGGTCGGCCACCCCAGATGTGCTCACCGTGATCATAAAAGATCTCAGAGCAAGGACCACAAGGACCGGTATCCCCCATCTGCCAGAAGTTATCTGACTCATAAGGTTTACCGCCTTCTTTATCACCAATGCGAACAATGCGATCAGCGGGAATACCAATTTGTTTGTTCCAAATATCAAACGCTTCATCATCCGTTTGGTAAACCGTTACTAGTAGGCGCTCAGCAGGCAATTTGAGAACATCGGTTAAGAATTCCCATGCAAACTTAATAGTATCTTCTTTGAAATAGTCACCAAAACTAAAGTTACCTAGCATTTCAAAGAAGGTGTGGTGGCGTGCTGTAAAGCCAACGTTTTCAAGATCGTTGTGTTTACCACCGGCACGAACACAGCGTTGAGCAGTCGTTGCTCGCGTGTAGGCGCGCTTTTCTAGACCTAGAAAACAGTCTTTAAATTGGTTCATTCCTGCGTTGGTAAATAGCAACGTAGGATCGTCATGAGGTACCAGCGATGAACTTTCGACGATCTGGTGACCTTTTTTTTCAAAGAATGAGAGGAACGCATTGCGAACCTCATCCGTGCTCATGTACATGCAGCTCTTCCTGAAATTCTTAAGTGAGATTTTTGAGCTATTGTAAAGCATGGATAAGGCTTCGCCTAGTTTCTTCTCGAAAAAGTCTTATCGCAGCTCTATTGAGCGCTGTGTTTACTGGTGATAACACGCGCTAACCCTCGGTCCTTATCAGCGCATCACGCTCCGGATTACCTTTGAGTGACGCAAGCGATCATGGCACCAATATCAAATGTACCTAAAATAAGAGATACCGCAAGATAGCGTATCAATACTCAGATTATCCTTCATCATCACTAAGTGCATAGTGTATTTGGTCGAAAGAATAACCACGATACTGCAGAAAACGTACCTGTTTGGCGTGCTCTTTTTTATCTGCTGCGGGCTTACCTTTAAATTTTTTTAATGCGGTTTCTTTCGCCAATTCAAACCAGTCCGGCGCCTCTTCTTCCAATGCGGCCTCAATGACCGATTCAGCCACCCGTTTTGCGTTCAACTCTTGCTGAATACGACGTTTGCCATGTCCTTTAAATACATGCTGACGCACTTGGCTTTTGGCAAAACGTAGGTCATCTAAATAGTGATATTCATGGCAAAAAGCGATGGCTTGCTGCACCTCATCGTCTTCATAGCCTTTTTGTGCCAGCTTCTGTTGTAACTCAACAATACCGTGATCACGTCGACTCAGTAACTGTATAGCCGCTTCTTTGACTGACAGCGTCGGTTTTTTCTTCGGATACATCGCTTTTCTCCAGATAGCCAAAAGCCCCGCATGTGCGAGGCTTTCGTTAACGATAATGACTCATTATACGCTTATTTTTCTTCTTGCTCTGGAACCGCGCCAAACTCTGCTTCTTCAGCAGGTTTAACTGGATTTAGCAACATTTCGCGCAGCGTTGAATCAATAGTAGCGCCCACTTCTGTATGCTCGCGCAAGTACTTACATGCATTCGCTTTACCTTGGCCAATCTTGTCGCCATTGTAGCTATACCAAGCACCTGCTTTTTCCACGAGTTTATGCTTCACGCCAAGGTCGACTAATTCACCTTCACGGTTAAAGCCTTGTCCGTACAAGATTTGTGTATGCGCTTCTCTAAATGGAGCCGCAATTTTGTTCTTCACCACTTTGATACGCGTCTCGTTACCAACGACTTCATCGCCATCTTTAATCGCACCAGTACGACGGATATCTAAACGAACAGACGCATAGAATTTCAAGGCGTTACCACCTGTAGTGGTTTCTGGGTTACCGAACATCACACCAATTTTCATACGAATTTGGTTGATGAAGATACACATACAGTTAGAGGCTTTTAGGTTACCGGTTAACTTACGCATTGCTTGAGACAACATACGCGCCTGAAGACCCATGTGGCTATCGCCCATTTCGCCTTCAATTTCCGCTTTCGGCGTCAAGGCGGCAACCGAGTCAATGACCATTACATCCACTGCACCAGAACGAGCCAGTGCATCACAAATTTCTAGCGCTTGCTCACCGGTATCAGGCTGAGAGACTAAAAGCTCATCGATATTAACACCTAGTTTACCCGCGTAGATGGGATCCAAAGCGTGCTCAGCATCGATAAACGCACAGGTTTTACCCACACGTTGCGCAGCCGCGATAAGCTCCAGTGTTAGCGTGGTTTTACCTGATGATTCTGGTCCGTATACTTCAACAATACGGCCCATTGGTAGACCACCGGCACCTAACGCGATGTCTAGAGAAAGCGATCCTGTCGAAATGGTTTCAACATCCATTGCGCGGTTGTCACCTAAGCGCATGATAGAACCTTTACCGAATTGCTTTTCAATTTGGCCAAGTGCTGCGGCCAGCGCTTTTTGTTTATTTTCGTCCATTAGTTTCTCCAGACTGTCACTCATTGCGTGATCGGTGAATGCGTCAATATTAATTCGACAATAGTTGTCTTTGTTGGAAATCATTATACTGTTGATTCATACAGTGTCCACCCCTGTATCACAATTTTTTACTTTCACTCGACGCAAATCACTGTTTGCTTTTCCCGAGGTAATCGCTAATGGTTTGTAATGCGAA
Source organism: Vibrio sp. (assembly GCA_052087065.1). Lineage (GTDB taxonomy): Bacteria > Pseudomonadota > Gammaproteobacteria > Enterobacterales > Vibrionaceae > Vibrio. The sequence continues at coordinate 6,508 of JBQGON010000123.1, forward strand.
GTAAACCGCTTGCGTGCGCACTTCACGGCGATCCCCGGTAAAATGCTGGGTACTCACAAATTCCCAGCCTGAGGTATCTTGCCACGCAAAGCACACCGTACCCACGGGCTTCTCAGCAGTGCCTCCCCCGGGACCTGCGATACCACTGATCGCTACGGCGATGGTCCCATTTGAGGCAGCTAATGCGCCCGCGGCCATTTCCCGCACAACCGGTTCAGACACCGCACCATGAGCGTCGAGTGTTGTCTTTTGTACCCCTATCATGGTTTGCTTGGCGTCATTGCTGTAGGTCACAAATGCGCGATCAAACCATTGCGAACTTCCCGCGACGTCAGTAATGAGAGCCGCCACGCCGCCCCCAGTACAAGACTCCGCGGTCACTAAGATTTGCTGGGCTTGTTGTAGCTGTTTACCAACGACTTGGTTTAATATGTCTGGTGATTCCATGATCAAAAACCTCTTTACATCTTTTCGCAGCAAAGTGATTCACGTATCCTAAGCCGCAATGTTCTCAAACAAAAGAAATAAACCGTGACTGCTGAGCAAAAACATACTCCGATCCATTAGTATATGATAATTTAAAAGCAACAACTTAAAAAGGACACTACAAGGTTATACTTTTACCTACACGAATTAAAAAACTAACATATTGATAAGAATAAATATTCACACTCTAATCTGAATGCCTAGATCGTCGGGTTTTGTACGCACTTTCAAAATTTCACATTAAGCTTCTATAGTTTTGTCCAAATCTAAAACAGTGACATACTATATCCTCGAAACAAAAAAAGAGGGCTTTAACCTTGCCCCCTTAAATCAACATGATCTAACTTTCCATCCAAGCAACTGAGCGACGGTTCAAATATTATCATTCAGAGTGTTTCTACTTTCTGTTTTTAGACTGTTTTTTATCGGTATAGAATCTAATAAATGGCTGTTCAATCCGTTTGCAGGTTTAAGTTTACATAGCGAATATTATCTTTCTCGTCCTTCTTCGCTTCATACATGCCTTTGTCTGCTATCGACAATGACCCGCTCAAGTCTTGATGTTGTGCATCCACATAAGCGACCCCAATACTAGTACCTAGCTCATGTTTTTTATCTTGAAGAATTGGAAGCGTGTTATGACCAGTAATCGCAAGAACCTGCTCGGAAAGACGGCAGACCTTTGATTCATCAGACGCATCCCTAACAAAAATAGCAAATTCATCTCCGCCTAAACGCCCTACGTCATACTCCCCAACAGAGTCCTCCCCCAATTCATGCCTTACAATATGAACGAGGGTTTTCGCATATTCAGCTAAGACTACATCGCCGACCTCATGCCCGTAGACATCATTGATGGACTTAAAGTTATCTAAATCAATATAGATGAGCGCTGTCTTTTTTGCTTCTCCCACCTGAATAGCATGATAAAGAAGAACAGAACGAAATGTAGCACGGTTAGAAAGCATCGTTAATGAGTCTAAATACGCTAAGGATGCGATGTCACTTTCATGCATGCTCAGGATTTGATGATCCGCTCGGCCTTGGAAAAATAAGGATATGGCACATACCACTTAACGCGCTCAGAGTCAGGAGCACTCTAAATGAAAGTATTTCACTGTACTCGACTGTGCTAAATCCATATTCAAACCCCATAAGCAGTATGGCGGAAGTGACAATAAGAAACGCGGTATTTAAAATTAGACCGATTCGAAAGGAGTTAATAAAAATCCCGACAGCGGCTAATAAATAGCTCCATAAGAAACCAGTAGAGTCGTATCCACCTGAATACAACAGTATCAGGGCTAAAGAGTAATTAATGATGGTTAACCCGATACGACCAGCTTCTTCATTTCTGTTCATAACAAAAACATTAACCGCAGTAAAGCAGGAAAATAAGCCTAAGATGGTGCTGAGCAGCCGATCATCACTAGAAGAGATACTGTTTAAGAACAGGGTAGTAAGAAAGAACAACTCAAAAATAGTGAAAGAATTCACCATTAACTGAATTCGTTTATGTTGATCTTCAACAATGTCGACAAGTTTATCTGCGACAAAGTTATGAGTATTGATTGTCATCCTGATCACCGCTATTAGAGCAGAATTCTGTAAACAGATTTGTATTATTAAAAGAGGCTGCTTGGAAAAGGAAAAATATCCTCGTTATGCGAAAATCAATCCGCATGAAACCAGAAATTTTGTGGGCTAAAAGCGTAAAGCATGCATTAAAGAAAGCAGATGAAATGGTGCGTAATAAATCATGTAATCTTCGTTTTAAACAGAAACCAACAGGGAGTTTTATTTTTTTAAACATCAAACCATTCGATAGACTAAGCAACAGGCAGACTTACTCTTCCGTATTTTCGTTCATTTTATCCCCTTCAAATGACACCAATCGAATAGACAGTTCAGCGCCAAAGTAGCGTAAGACTAACTCAGGATCTTGTGAACTACATGCCTTCTTTCCTAATATTTCTAGCAAGTCAGCCATAAAGTTTTTCATTGGCTGCTCAGCCTCTGCTAAATGCTGTTCTAAAATTTTGTTTTTCATTTTCCCTAGCCTTTTCACTTTTTATCCATAATTTATAAGCCTCCATATAAACAAAGAGGATAAAGTACATGGAAATCATCAACACTGTTTTAAATAATCATCTTTACCGCTATCGCTTTCAGCACAGTGATAATTCTGAACAGTACATCGTGTTTTTACTTGGGGCATTGCAAGATATTGAAAGTGTAAATTCTTTTTCCACGCACTTTGCCAATAAAATGAACTGTATCACCATTGAAATACCGGGCACTGGACACACCGAAAACCTTGAATCGACGATTAGCATTAGAGATCAAGCTACAATGTTACGAGATTTTCTTCTTTATTTACGAGTGAGCTCAGCTCATATCATTGGCTTTTCTTATGCAACAGCTGTTGCTGTTGAGCTTTGCGATATCTGGCCTAATGTACGGTCAATGTCTATCTGTGGCGGTGTTCCAGGGATCCCCTCTTCTGGTCGTTTAGCGACAAAGAAAATGATCGCAGCAGCTATGAATAGCCCAACTTGTTTCGCTAACTCTTTTACTGAATCGCTCACTGTTAACAATGACAACATACCGAAAAATAAAGCGATCATAAGAGCAACAGTAAGAAGCATTAAAGCAATGCCTCAGGAGCGCATTGATGTGTTTTTCGAGAACTCAGTTCGACTTCTCGTACACACTCCAAGCAACGTGGATAAAATCACAGCGCCCAGCACCATTTGTGTTGGCGAGTATGATCCTTATGTAACTAAAGAAACAGCGACAAAGTTTGCGCAACAACTTCCTAACAGTCATTTAGTCGTAATCAATAATGCTGACCACCTTGTTCATTTACAACATCCAGAGACAGTGGCACGTGCGATGCTCGCCCAAGTCGAAGCACAACTTGCTCTTCACAAACAACTTGAAACAATTAACTAAGTAACCAACTTCATAAATAAGTAAGTAACTACCTTCATATTTTTGCTTGTTAGTTAGGTGTAATCAACCCAAGACAATGCGCTTTTTGGGTTGATTATTTTCACTCCCTGTAGCTATGTCTAATTATTTAACGTATACCTTTGATAGGCTTGTCAGTATATCTACGGCGTGTCTTTTATTTTTATCGGCCACTAAACTCAAAGCCTTGGTAGTTAACGTATCTCTGACGTGCTGGAACTGGCGTAATTGGTGAAACTGAGGGAATTGGATCATTTCACTTGTAAAATTCACATGGGAGTTAAGCTGAAAGCCTAACTTGACTCTAAATCCAATAGACACAGAAAAGTCTCGTGTTTTATTTACATCTTCTAAAATTTTGTATTGGTATACAGATAACCCTAAAACACGAGAAATAACATCGATAGGAATATTATGCTCTAGTCTAAAACGCTTTACAGTGAGTGCCGATGAACGATAGTAATCAATAGCAAAGGCATTCAGGTCTAAATCATCGGGTGGGAGTAATTGTTCATAACATGAGGGTAGTGAGGTTGTTGAAAGTAACTTCTCACGAAACTCTTGAAAATCATTTCGGCCCTCCAAAGTCATAAGCTCTGTGATCATATCAATATAAAGGTCAAACTGTTTAGTTGGTAGGCGCCCAATACAAAACAACGCGTTTACAGTGTGGCTATCCATACCACGGTAATTTTCTTTCACTTTTAACGCAAGATAGAAGCTGGTCATAGGAACCATCATTACCCAAGACATCGCAGCCACCATATGAAGAGGACGAATCGAGGTATAGCTTTGCTGCATATATCGTTTGAGTGTCGAGCCTTTAATACCACTCACTCTTCTCTCTAAATCGTCAAAAGACAAGCCTTGCGCTCGACGAACAAGAGACAGAGATATCGCAATGTCAGTATCAATAGAAGCAAGCCTGTCATCCAACATTTTGAGCTGGCTTTCAGTTAAATGCACTATAGAATCATTAAAGGGCTGCGCCATGGTTACCTCAGAGTGTTTTCAAAGATATTTCTCTCAACAGTCAGACTATATTAGCTCATTTCGTCTCTAAATATCTGTGTCCACTTTCCCTAAACTGAGACAGACATAATGAGAGTTTTCTACAAGGATTAATACAGGAGACGACGATGAAAAAATCACGATATACAGAATCTCTGATTATCAGGGTACTAAAAGAAGTCATTCTGATAGGAAGGTTGAAGAACTGTGTCATTAAAGGGGAAATCGACATCTAAGATCAGGGTGAATATTGTCCGAAGTGACTTACATTCCAATGTGACAATTCATTTTCCCCGTATAAATATCATTACCATCACATCAGCTGTATTCGGATGAATTTCGGCTGTTTACAAACGCGAATTTGTTGGACAAAACTGATAACGG
>JBQGON010000124.1:0-11232 GCA_052087065.1 Vibrio sp.
GTTATACAGCGCTCCCCACAACTCCAAAGCCGACGCATCAAATGCAGGGTTAGCAATGTAGCTAAATACTTGCTCTGTCATCGGACCTAGAAAACGAGGTTGATCGATGATTCTCGCGATCGCTTGACCTGGAAGTGCGACCCCTTTGGGCATGCCCTCAGAGCCTGAAGTAAAGTAGACATAATTCGGCTTTTCGAGCGGTAGAGGCTGTAATGGCATCGAGCTAGCGTGGGCACTAAAGCTTTGCTTCTTCGACTCAAGTAAATGCTCGATAATGAGCACGTCTTCTTTACTGTTTAGCTCACTCGCTTTTTCAAAAGACGTGATGATGCTTTGACACTCAACGAATGATAACTGCTGCGTTACGCGCTCAAGTGGTGTGTCGTAGTAAATAGGAACAACGGTACAACCCAACGCGTGGCACGCTAACGTCGCTACGATATGATAGACATCTCTTTCCAAATAAAGCGCAATTGGATCATTCGACTTAAGGTATGGAGTGATCTGAGACATCAACGCTTCCGTTTCAGCCAACAGTTCAGCGTATGTCCATTTCACTTTAGTTGACGTAATTGCCAATTTATTAGGATTGTTGATCGCTTGGGTGCGGAAAGTTGAGTACAGCGAATGATCTGGATTGCCTTCTCCCGTATCCCCCACCATGAATACTTCGCCAAGTCGATCCTCATTCTCACAATGCTGAATGAACAACTCTATCTCTTTCGCATCATAACCATTCGTAAAGTGGATACCGTGATCACTGCCTAACGACACGACCAATACATCCGCATCAAAGCCTAGCAACGCATGAAGCTCATTTGAGTTTACGGCATCAAAGTTCACTACCGTACGAACGGTTTTCTTTGGTGAAGCTATGGGTTCAAAACGAAACTGTTTTATTGTCTGCTGACGAAGTGACCATTCGACTGAACCGGCATACCACTGTTCATTCATCAAAACGTTGCATTCGACGTACCCTTGCCCAGTCATTGAAGCGCCAACAGAAAGAAGGTGTGAAACATATTCCTGTGAACTTCTGCTGTCTAAAGCCGGTATCGGTCGTGAGGTTAATGCCGACAAATCCGATACTTCGCGCCCAACAGGAAGTAAGAAATAATGGGCACCCTGCTCTCTTTCAAGCGGAGAAGTTTGTTCTACTAACACGTGAGATGTCCCAATAATGTTTTAAAAGGAACATCAGGTTAAACCAATACCATCTAAATGCTAATGATATCCATTATCAAATCCGTGAAGTGAATATATTGCTCCGCATGATGACAAAAACATTATGCCTTGCATGCCACAATAGCGATATCTCGTAACATAACTTAACCTGGATTGACACATGAACAATAAACCACCAATTTATATTATAAAGAGATCATCAAGCTCTCTTTACCACTAATGTTTATCCAAATATGCCAAGCATCACTCGGGCTCGTCGACACCCTTCTCGCTGGGCAATACCATTATAAGGATCTCGCAGCAGTCGGACTGGCGAGTAACATTTGGACTCCGATCGCCATTCTCATCATTGGCATTATGTACGCCTTGGTTCCCAAATTTTCATCGGCCGATGCCAAACAAGATAATGAAGCTTGCGCGAAACTGTTAGCTTTGGGGAAGCGTAATGCCACTGTGCTTTCTGTACTTGGGTTCCTTGCTTTGCAGCTTTTTGCCTTCTCAGCGCCCTACATTATCTCTGATCAAGAAGTTGCAAAAATCAGTCAGCACTATCTTCATGCTGTCGCCTTTGCTGTGCCGGGCCTGACTTACATGATCCTTTATCGATTTTTCAATGAAGGCCGAGGAGACATGCTACCGATCGCCCTCACTGGCGCTCTATTATTAGTGCTCAATAGTGTGCTCAATTTTGTGCTCGTTAATGGTCACCTAGGATTACCAGCACTAGGAGGATTAGGCTGCGGGGTTGCAACGGCAATCACAACGTATTGTGCTCTTTTCTGTTTATTCGCCCTTTCCAGAAAGTCACTTAAATCCCTCAATAATAACAATCGAAGCGTCGAGAGTTCAGAGGCAAGAAACCTAATGCTAGAAGGCTTACCGATTGGCATTGCACTCATCTTAGAAGTCTTGGCACTGACGGCGTTAGCTTTCTTTGCTTCGGTACTTGGCACAAAAGTGGTCGCGGCGCATCAAGTCGCCATTAATGTTGCCATGGTCGTATTCATGATTCCGGTAGCAATAAGCAGTGCCGCGACCATTCAAGTCTCCAAGTACAGGGGAATGTCTCTGCCGTTTGAATCGAAACGCTCTGGTATCGCCGCGCTCACCATGGCTACGCTGTATGGTGGAATCATGACTGTGCTAATCTTGGTGTTTGGTAAACAAATTGCGCCTTGGTTTAGCGAAGACCCAGAAGTGATAGCCCTCATTTCGAGCCTGATCATTTTCATTGCGATGTTTCAGCTCGTGGACGCAATACAAATGGTCGCAGCAGGCATCTTACGAGGCCTTGAAGAATTTGTTCGACCTCTTGTGACCGTGTTGTTTGTCTATTGGATTGTTATTATACCTATCAGTTATGCCATTGGCGTCAAAGGTTGGCTCGTTGACCAACCCGACATCGAACATATCTGGCTATTACTCACCTGTGGACTGACCTTTGCTGCGTTACTGTTAGGGACACAAAGCTACCTTCAATTAACGAAAAATGTACACAAACCCGAGCTAGCAAACGCCTAGAAAAAAGGCTCAAGCGATGCTTGAGCCTTTTCTTATCCTACGTTAACCGATTTTCGTCTGTATTGTTTCGGACTGCACATGTACTGCTCTTTGAATTTTTTCGAAAAGTGCCCGACATGTTTAAATCCCACAATATTCGCCACTTCCTGAACGGAAAGATCCCCCACCACGAGAAGCTCTCCAGCCTTAGCCATGCGTTTATTAGACAAAAAACCATAAACTGTTTCGCCGAAGACCAACTTAAAGTTTTTCTTCAGTTTGTTATCGTTAATACCGATTTGGCGGGACAACTCGATTAATGAAGGCGGAGAGTCCATACGCTCTTCCATAATACGAGCCGCTAACTGAATACAATCCATGTCTCGTGGTGTCATTCCACAACATAGGTTAACCTCTCGGTGCATGTTGTGATAGATAAGGGCAAGCAGCTCTAATACTTTACCTTGCAGATACAGTGTGTTGGCCGTTTTTCCTAATTTGGAACGAAAAATTTCTTCTACGTTTTTAACAATATCAGAAGTCACCTGAACAGACTCAAATCGATTGATTTCAGAAAGCTCATCCGAACCATCTTCAAATAACAACGCCATCATTGATTTCGGGACGCAGAAGTTTATAAATTTTGTTTGAGAAGTGTCGTAACGAAACTCCAGCTCCCCTTGGTGACAGACAAAAAAAAGTGCGTTGTCTTTATCAATAATTATCGATTCCGACTCACCAGAAACCAATACCTCGACACGACCTTCTATTGCGAGGCAAGCACCAAAGTAGTCTTGCGCAACCTCCTTAAAGCTTGTAGGTCGATTGAAAGTAACATCGCTGTAGGTAATATTTAGCCCTGGGGCTAGCTCAACGATGTAACCATGGCCTAAACACACATTTTCATCGAGCTCGACTTTTGTTGTTGCATAATCCGCAAGTCGATTTTCGCCCCCTCCTTCAAATCCTTCACACATTTTAAAGGCAGACTGAACGTTACTTTTTACATAGGCCATAGTTATATCTCTTAGCTTTTATTCTCTATTGAGTAATCGTCAAAGTACTATAAATGATAATTATTATCAATTAGATTGAGATTTGCACAGGTCGTAATAAATCAAAATAACTCAATAAAAACAGAAAATTAAGCTTTCCAGCCTTGTGATTCCAACTGGTCATTCCACAATGTTTGATATGCATCTGATGATTTGATCAGCTGCTCATGGTTTCCAACCGCTCCTATCTCACCATACTCCAAGACAACAATCTGATCGGCATGGATCACATTCAATAAATTATGCGCAACCAGTATGACTGTTTTGTCTTTGACTAAAGAGGAAATAGCGCGTTGTATCAGCGCCTCATTCTCCACGTCCAACGCCACAGTCGCTTCATCAAGCAGCACAATAGGTGCATCTTTTAACAATGCTCTTGCAATGGAGATTCGTTGTTTTTCACCTCCGGATAGTCTCATTCCTCCCTCTCCGACAACCGTTTGTAACCCATCAGAAAAACGATGAATGAACTCCCAGCATTGCGCTTGACGACAAACCTGCTCTAATTTTGTTGGTGAAACTTCCTGTCCCATCACCACGTTGTTATAGATAGTATCGTCGAATAGGTAAACCTCTTGAAAAACCATACTAATATGTTCAGAGATCTCGGTTTGACTCATGTTTTTTACGTTCTTTCCTCCAATCGTGATAGCGCCTTCCTCCGTGTCCCAAAAACGAGCAATCAAACTCATCATCGTTGATTTTCCAGATCCCGACGGCCCCACTATCGCTGTTACCGAGTGCTCAGGAAAAGTAATGTTCATACGATTGAACAGCGGTGTCTCTTTATAACGAAAATTCACATTATTGAAACTCACTTCATGGCCTACATTTTCCGGTACGCACTCCGTCTCTTCGATCAGTTCTTCTTGTTCCAATACCCCTTCAATGCGAGACATAGACACCTTAAAATACTGAAACTGAGTCAGTAAAATGGCGAGTTGAGTAAGTGGACGATAGAATTGCATTGAGACAAGTAAGAACAACAAAAAAATAGTAATAGAGAGCGTTTCTGTCCCTATGGAATAAAGCCCAAACATGATCAAACTGGCAAAGCCTGCCTCAGAAAAAATAATGAACGCGGCTGGGGCCAAACTGGCTCTCATTTCATATTTTAAGTGGGCATCTCGCGCACTTTTCATTTTTTCATCAAGTTCTAGGAATTCTCCATCAGCTTGTCCGTGCGCTCTAAGTACTCGTATTCCCAGAATGTACTCGAAGATTGCACTGCTCAATTTATCTGCGGTTCGAAACAGTTTATCTTTGCCCTCCTGACTTAAACGAGACAAGAACACAAACATGGCTATCGCTACAGGAAAACCAATCAGCATGCTCAACGCCAAACGCCAGTCAAACATGAATAGACCTATCATTAACAAGACAAGAACGCAGGCAATACCAAGCACATAGCTAATAACGTGTGATAATGTATGCTCTGTAAATTCCACGTCTTTTAATAACGTATTATTAAGGGTACCTAAATCCATAGAGAGTAATGAACCTAAAGGAATGCGGGTGAGTTTTTTCATCATATCTTTCCGCATTTCATAACCAGAACGGCTACTAAATTCACTGTGTGCAGTGAACGTCAATTTCACTGCGATCAACCGGGCAAACAAACAACCCACAATGAGAACACAGTAAAAAATAAGATAATTTTCAGATGGTGTTGGATCCAACATTTCGGCAAGAATAAAGAACACAAAAAAATTTGGCACTATCATAGTGACTGCATCTGCTATCGCGACGGCTATATTTTTCCCAATCGTTACCATCGAGCAACCAGATAAACGCATTATTTGATTAAGCACAATCCATCTCCTCATTCTTTGCTTTGTTGGTCACTAACCACTTTTGAGTATTTTTGCTGCTACGCCACATTGAACCATACAAGCCATTTAATGCGATCAATTGATCATGTGTCCCCTGCTCAATAAGCTTCCCGTTATCCATAACGAGTATCTTATCTGCCCTTTGAATTGTGACCAGCCGATGAGCAATAATTATCACTGTCTTTCCTATCATCAGTTTGTTCAAGGCGCTTTGAATAAGCTTTTGATTTGTAGCATCGGAATGAGAGGTCGGCTCGTCCAAGATTATGATTGGTGCATCTTTCAATATCGCACGAGCTATCGATAGCCTTTGCTTTTGACCACCACTGAGCCTTGTATCTTGGTCAATTACAGTGTCATAGCCATATGGAAGCTGGCAGATAAAATCATGAGCATTCGCCGCTTTTGCCGCCGCAACAATGGCCTCTATTGAATAATGTTTACCCATGGAAAGGTTACTCGATACAGACTGAGTAAACACAAAGGAGTCTTGGTAAACCATCGCTATGGCATCCATACGCTTCGCTTCAGACATCTCTGATAATGGCAGTCCGCCAATCAAAATGTCGCCACCAGTCAAAGGCCAGAAACCCGCTAACAAAGATGCCAAGGTGGTTTTCCCCGCTCCAGAAGGACCAACGATGGCAGTAAGGCTCCCTGAAGGTAACGTGAAACTCACATTACTGATCGCCTTTCGTTGCTGCTCTTCATAACAAAAATCGACACTGTTAAATTCTATGTCATGGTGACGTATTTCAGATTGACTCGTGATTCCCTCCGATTCAGACAGGTTTATTATTTTGATTAAACGCGCAACACCTTCAAATACTTGCCCAAGATAAGTACTCAATAACGTAAGATTAAAAAGCGGTTCTAACATACCTACACCGAGCAGAATACACAGTAAAAAGCTTGAAACGCTTAGCGAACCTTGAAACCAAAAATACAAGCCGGAAGGCACAAGAAAGACCAGTCCGGAACTCAGAACGATTTTGAATAAAGCAAAAGGCCAGCCCGCGCTTTTGGTCCATGATTCAATGTAGTTTTTATGGTTATCTATGTCATTATCTAGCTGATTGTAGGAGCGATCACCAATACCAAATAGACGGACTACGGGCATTGCTCTAATAAACTCTGTCACAGAGCTATTCAGTTTTTCTACAGATTCGTGATATTGCTCTGCCTTCGATTTATAGTCCTTAAACAACACAGCCTGACATAGGACAGCGAGTGGAATGGGGACTAATGCTATTAGCGCCATCCTGATGTCAATCACCATTAACAAGATGAACGTCGCCAACGGAATAATGAAGGAGGACACCAAGTCGGGGAGTTGATGTGCAATGAATACCTCTATACGGTCAATATCTTCCGTTAGGTTCTTTTTCAATTCTCCGCTATTTTTTTGACTAAAAAAGCCAAGCTTTGTTTTTGAAAGGCTATTTATTGCCGAACGCCTAATATTATATTGAATATGAAAAGCACAGTGATGAGACAAGTATACTGACGTCAATAAAGATAAGTAACGTGCAACCATGATAGAAAGCGCAATAATCGATAACGACCAAAGTTGATCCCACCGTGAGCCTGCTATCAATTTATCCACAATTAAATAAACAACATAATAAGGTCCGAGGGCAAGGACAGCTGCGGTCAACGAAAATAAAATCGCCAACCAAAGCATCCATTGCTGTGCTTTACATTGGTTGAACAACCATTTTAGGGGATGCGAATCGGCTTGCTGCATAATAATTCCTTTTTAACACGAGAAAGGCAGCACATGACATGCTGCCCGAAATCAAATAAGCGTATGCACACTCATTAATTTACTTGATTAGAATTTTGCCTCTAAATCCACTCCAAACCTTAACGGCTCTCCATAGGTACTGTAGTTACTGCTACCCCACTTCACAGAGTAAGTTTGATAGCGCTCATCAGTTAAATTTGCCCCCCACAGTCGGATTGAGTAATCATCTCGATATGAAAAATCAAGATTGGCATTCACGACCAAGTAAGGTTTCTGGAACTTCTCACCTCGTCCATCTTGAGCCACTTCTCCGAAGTACCCCATACTCATGGAAGGAGTAAAACTCCAATCATCGTTAATATCAGCAAAATATGTCGTTTCAACATGGACATTATGTTCAGGGGCGTACGGCACTCGATTGCCTTCGGCCATACTTGCACCTGTGTAACCATCCACTTGGGTAATCTTAGCGTCATTAAAGCCAAACCTTAGTGCCGCTTGCCAAGCATCCGTTAGTAATGCAGAAATAGAACCTTCAATGCCTCGAGAACGAACTTCTTGTATGCTTGCAATTCGTGTGCTGCCACCAGCATCAGGATACGCGTATTGAAAGTTTTCCACTCGGGCTTCAAATACGTTGATATTGGTCATTACTGTGCGATCAAGCCAATAGCTTTTATAACCAATTTCCACGACTTTACTTGTTTCCGGATCATATATTTTTCCGTAACCTAAGCGTTTCCCAACAGGAGTCGTTTCCTCAGCCATCCAGCTCCCACCACCACTCAAAAGCCCTTCGCCATAGCTTGTATAAATAGTATGGTCTCGTCCGAAGTCTTTTGATAACGCAACTTTTGGCATGAACTCAGAATAATCCGTTTTGTAGTTACCTTGAGTTTGAGCAGGATTTAAAAACATATTGTAGAAAGAGGAATCTATCTCATAATTCTCTTTTGTATAGCGACCACCTAAGTTCAATGACCAAGTTGGAGCAAAACGCCAAATCGCATCAACGTAAGCGGTATAAGTATCTCGTTCAAAATCGCCAGCCGTTTTCGTCAAAGCCATTTTAGAGGCTTTCATCGCCGCTTGGTTATTATTGTTTTCCGTTACTTTGTAATATGCAGCGCCAACAATCCAATCGATCGGTAGTTCATGGGGTGTAGAAACAAGTCTAATTTCTTGAAAGTAATCTTTTTCTCTTATCCAAGTATCAACCAAGGTTGAAGTTGCATCCGGTGTAACAGCTAGATCAGCATCAAAACGACCGAAAGTATCAATCTTCCGATACCCAGAAACAGAACTTAACGTCCATTCAGGGGTAAGATTCCAATCTACGTTTAACGCCATACCTTTTGATGTTTGGTCAAATACACCTTCTACATCAAACGCGGCCTTGAGATCATCCCCGCGGTTTGGTTTTGAAGACTCAGGCACATATGGGTAAGCTCCGCCATCAACTTCACCGTAATCCATATACAAGGTTGCGGACCAATCTTCGCTTGGAGTCCAATATAAGCTTATCGCGATATTATTTTGTTTTTTGTCATCAACCGATTTACCTAAATGAGTGTTTTTGACAAAGCCATCGCGTTCTAGATGATTCACTGCGACTTTCGCACTAAGTTGATCTTCAATGAGTGCACTCGATGCCAAAACCTGAGCGCTCTTTTCATTATAATTGGCAACGCCAAGCTTCACGCGAGCGGTGGGGTCATTATCTGGTTTTTTAGTCGTAATAACGATAATACCGTCTCGGGCATTACTACCATATATGTTCCCTTGAGGCCCTCTTAGGAACTCTATTGACTCCACATCGACCAGTGACAAATTCAGACCATATAAGCTAGTTTGTGGCACTCCATCAACGTAAATAGGTACATTGGCTTGCTCTAAATTTCGTGGTAATCCGCGTACTTGAACATTGTTGTAGTCCCCGGCGATATCAGACATCGACATGTTAGGAATCGACTTCATAGCATCGGCAACCGTCCGATATCGCTGCGTCTCCATATCTTCCGACGTCAGAAAATCCATACTCTGTGGAATATCTTTAATATCTTTATCTACTCGGGCTGCCTGCACAATCATCGTCTCCATCGTCTCATCAACATTTTCGATTGCAATAGCAGGTAAAGTACCCAAGAGCCCAGCAATTGCGGCGGCTCCTACTACTGTGAAGTTATTCATTAGATAAATCTCTATCGCTTAGTTCATAAAAATTAGCGATATATTAAATGAATATTATTCTCAATAGAATATCAAGAACATCACTGGACGGAGCAATTCAATCACTACAAGCAGAGCAGGAGCATACTTTGATGGAATCTTCCTCCAAAGAAGGTTCTTGCCCGATAATTATCGTTCCACCCTGCTTTTTTCAACTTAACCCTCAGACTTGGCGCACCACAGTTACATTGCTTGAGCATGTTCACCTCAAATCGTCTGAGCAACGCTATTTTATCCACTGCACCATCTAGAGTTATTTAGTTAAAAACAGCACCTAAGGCTTTAAAGAATGGGGACCTTACCAAGTAACCGCACATTAACTTGGGCGTATTTTTGTCACTTCGTGCTTTGATATAAACTGGGAAACCATTAGGGCGTGTATATGGTCTCCTCCATCATTACAAGAATAACTATCTGTTTTTGAAAGGAAATGGTTGCGTTCGTATATCCGGCTTCTGTTTGAAGTCATAGACTTCGAGCCTCGATGAACTTCGCACATATCGTCCTTATCGTTGACACGGATTCTACATCCACACGCCCTATCAGGTTTTCGATATGTAGGCTTTACCTTTCTGTCATCCCGAGTGATTAAGATCACCCTTCGTTATATTGTCCGAACCGCTGCTTTATTCAGGCTCGTAGGTTCATCTGGTGATACAGATGGTAATTAGATGGTACGCCCCACACCCAACCACCTAGACTTAGCTCTGTCTACTAAAGGGGTTTCATCATGGCTACCACAACAACTATCGGTATTGATCTAGGCAAATACTCATTTCATGCAATTGGACATGATTCATCTGGCAAAGAAACATTTCGTAAGAAGTTAAGTAGAACAAAACTACTCCAAATGTTATCTGTGCATGAACCAGTGAACGTAGCAATGGAGTCTTGTGGCGGTTCTCATTGGTTAGCAAGGAAGTGTAAATCTTATGGTCATACAGTTAAGTTGATTCCTGCGCAATATGTTAAACCTTATGTGAAGACTAATAAGAATGATTTTATAGATGCCGACGCGATTGCTGAAGCATCGACGAGACCTTCAATGAGGTTCACTTCTCCTAAAGCTGAAGAAGCGCAAGTAGCTTCGATGGTTCGATGGTTCGGAAAGTTAGGTCTTCGTTTATGAAAGAACAGCCTATATGAACAGGATTGGGGCAATGCTTTTGGAGTTTGGACTAAGTTTACCTCGTGGTCATAGTCACCTTAAAAAACTATTTGCATGGATAGAACTTCAAAATGAGGTTTTACCAAACTCTTTGGTTTGTGAACTTAAAACCCAGGTTGAATATTATCAATACCTTAGCGAAAAGATTGAGTTTCAAGAGAAAAAGCTACGACTGATTAATAAAGAGAATATACGTTATCACCTATTACAAACTATCCCTGGCGTAGGACCTTTGACAGCGGCATGCTGTGTAGCCAATGTTGCTGACCCAAAGGACTTTTCTAATGGACGGAACTTTGCAGCATGGATTGGCTTAGTTCCTCATCAACATTCTACCGGTGGTAAAAGTCGGATGTTAGGTATATCAAAACGCGGCAATAGTGACCTACGGGAGCTTTTTATCCATGCTGCTCGATCAATATTAAAGAGAACAGAAACCGCTGAAAAGCATTTTGGGGAGTTGTAATGGTCAACAAATTCTGTAGAGATTCTAAGCGGCATTTTTTAATTCATTAT
>JBQGON010000125.1:0-3821 GCA_052087065.1 Vibrio sp.
ATTGAAATCACATATTGTGGTGTATGCCACTCCGATTTGCACACAGTGAACGGCGACTGGGGCTCTCAGCCTTATCCATTAGTTCCAGGCCATGAAATTGTTGGTATCGTTAAATCGATCGGTACTGATGTGAAACATTATAAAGTTGGTGATCAGGTCGCCGTTGGCTGTATGGTCGATAGCTGCCAAGAGTGTGACCAATGTCATCGTGGCGAAGAGCAGTACTGTCGTAATGGCTTAACGGGCACATACGGTTCACCGGATCGTATTGATGGTACGACAACGCAAGGTGGTTACTCTAAACACATTGTGGTGCGTGAAGAATTTGTGTTACGTATTCCTGAAAAAATGGATACATCACGTGCCGCGCCTATTTTATGTGCAGGCATCACGACATTCTCACCACTTCGTGAGTGGAATGTTAAGCCTGGTTCTCGCGTCGGCGTTATTGGGCTTGGCGGCCTAGGTCATATGGCGGTTAAACTGGCCGTCGCGATGGGCGCAGAAGTGACCGTTATTAGCCGTTCTAAGCGTAAAGAAGGCGAAGCGCAAGAGCTCGGAGCAAAAGGTATTTTGGCATCGTCTGATGAAGACGAAATGAAAACATTTGCTAATGCGTTTGATTTGATCATCGATACGGTACCGAAGAAACACGATCTGAATCCGTACATGTCACTGCTTGATGTTGATGGTACGCTGGTGATTGTGGGACAGATTGGGCCATTAGAAGAAGTGGTGACGTACCCATTAGTACTCGGTCGTCGTCGCATTGCTGGCTCATTGATCGGTGGTATTGAGCAGACGCAAGAAGTCTTGGATTTCTGTGCCGAACACAATGTTTACCCAGAGTGTGAATTGATTAAGATTGATCAAATCAATAGCGCATTTGAACGTCTTGCAGAAGGTGACTTGTCACACCGCTTTGTTATCGATATGCAATCGTTGAACGCAGACTAGTCTGCCCATTCAAGCAGCGTGTTTTCTCGCTGATTGACGGTAAATGCTTTACTATGAACGCACTCCGAGCTATTCGGTGTGCGTTTTTTTATGCGTTATTATTGTGCTTTTACTATGGAGAACCAACCACTCATGTCTGCCACTTTTTATCTTATGCGCCATGGACAAACCCTATTTAATCAACGTCGAAAAATTCAAGGTTGGTGTGATTCTCCGTTGACGGAGAAAGGTATTGCTCAAGCGAAAATGGCATCGCACTTTTTCGATAATGTCGCCATCGATCATCTCTACAGCTCTTCTTCTGAACGTGCTTGTGATACCGCAGAAATTGCCACGCATGCGCGCTTGCCTTATCAACGCCTCAAAGGACTGAAAGAAATTAACTTTGGTCTCTATGAATCGGAAAGCGAAGATCTGCATCCAAATTACGAAATGCGGGAAGATTATTACTTACAATTTGGTGGCGAGTCTAAACCACAGGTGCGTCAGCGTATGGTTGAGACTTGCACTGCTATCATGGAATCTGCGGATCATCACTGTGTATTAGCCGTATCACATTCCGGATCATGTAAGCAGTTTTTGATGAATTGGCATGCTGACCATGCCGAAGTGTTAAAAAATGGGATTCCTAACTGCGCCATCTTTGAATATACCTATAGCAATGGCATATTTGAGTTTGTGCAAATGATTGACGTGACAAGGTAACAAGTTTAGTGAGGGTAATGGCTATCATGCGTTACGTTGCATTTGGTTGTTGCATGTCGTAGTTAGAACTGTAGAGCGCGCTTTGATAAAACTGTATTAGATTGAATGTCCTAGTCTTGTGTAGAGGGTGTGTTATTTCACAAATTACTTGCTGGTAGAGGAGCAATTAAGAAGTCATACATCGAGTGATTATACATCTTGTCTCAGGAAGAGACGGATTATGCAAGGAGGCGATATGTCTACACAGCAAGAACATCAAATTGCGCGACCTGGGTTATGTTTAGCAATTTTACCGATTGCTATCACCATGACGTTATTGGGGATCCAGCTTTTTTATTTTGGGGATTTTACCCCGCATACTCCACTCGCCATCGGTATTGTCATTACCTGTGCGATTGCTTGGTGTCGCGGCTATCGCTGGAAGAGCATGGAAAAAGGATTATTTCATGTTATTCAGGTGGCGACATCTGCGATCGTCATTATGCTGATTATCGGCATGATCATTGGGAGTTGGATCGCCAGTGGTACGGTTCCGATGATGATTTACTATGGATTTCAGGTACTGACACCACAGACATTCCTCGCGGCTGCGATGATTTTGTGTGCGATCATTTCTATTTCCCTTGGCACATCTTGGACTACAACCGCGACGGTGGGGCTTGCCTTAATGGGCGTCGGCGAAGGCTTTGGTATTCCGACCTATTGGACGGCAGGCGCGATTGTTTCTGGCGCTTTTTTTGGCGACAAAATGTCGCCCTTGTCTGATACCACCAATTTGGCGCCAGCGGTCACCGGAACCAATCTATTTGCTCATATTCGTAATATGCTTCCCACCACTGTGCCAGCGCTGTGCATCGCTTTTATTGTCTATGCAGTGGTTGGGTTTACCGTGATTGATACCTCTCAAATTGATCAGATTAAGATTCAAGCCATGACGGCGGCATTGAGTCAGCATTTCACATTCAATGGGTGGGTGTTAACGCCAGCGATAGTGGTCTTTACCTTGGCGATATTAAAAATGCCGGCTATTCCAAGTCTAATGACGAGCGTATTGTGTAGTTTAGGTATTGCTATCTTTGTCCAAGGTGTGCCGGTGCATGACGCGTTGGGCTTTTTGCAAAATGGCTTTAGTATCGCGACCGGTAATAGTAATGCGGATGCGTTATTAAACCGTGGTGGCATACAGTCGATGGCATGGATTTTAACGTTGGTGCTCATTGCACTTGCGCTTGGTGGCGTGTTGGAGCAAACGCGTTGTCTCGAAACCATCGTGTTGAGTATTATGAGTCGAGTGCGCACGATTTTTGGTTTACAGGTGGCGTCGACCTTAACCGCGGCGGGCACCAACTTAGTGGCTGGCGACCCGTATTTATCTATCGCACTGCCCGGCAGAATGTACAGTCAAGCGTATCGTGGGATGGGGTATTCGACACTATGCTTATCTCGGTCGGTGGAAGAAGGGGGAACGCTTCTATCTCCATTGATTCCTTGGAATGCGGGGGGCGCTTTGGTTATCCAAGCACTTGGCCTTGGTATCGCTGAGGGCAATACCGAAAATCTGCTTTATATTGTGTGCTCGATTGCGTGTTGGATGTCGCCAGTATTGGGAATCATTTATGCCTATTTTGGTAAATTTTGTCCCCAAGCGACAGCTGCAGAACGGCAGCAGTGGCACGATAATCATGAATTGATTATGACGATGTCGCACGATACTCCGTCGCAAGTGCATACCAATGTGGATAAAACGCCGCCACTGGTTAGCTAATCTATTTCTGCTGCATCAACTCCAATAGCCTAGTGTAGGTGGGTCTGCGCCCTATGACCGACCCGGTCATAGGGCGGATAAACGATATTTTTGTCAATTAAAAGCGGTCAAATTATGCGGTACTAATGAAGTTATTGGCTTTAGGTGGTTTTTTTTAGAACAAGGCGAGCTCAAATAATGAACAAGCATGATAACCTATTATTTATGATTAGGTTTATTTCATGTGTTAATTAGACAAGGAGTTGTCATGCTGGAGTCGGGAATAGCGAAATCCGTGATCGACCATGCGTTATTTTTAGGGGCTGATTTTGCTGAACTGTTCGTTGAGAATAAGCAAACCAGTCTCGTTGAGCTATCGTCATCCGAGGTTTCCGATATAAGTAGTAATATCGAT
>JBQGON010000125.1:3831-10936 GCA_052087065.1 Vibrio sp.
GTCCGTTTATTTTATGGTCACAACGTATTATATGGTTTCACGTACAGTAGTGATGAAGAGGATTTAAAAAAAGTCGTAGATGTGCTGACAGCGCGAAGTCGGCGTGAACAAATAATATCGCCGCCGCCTTTGCAACCTGTGATGTATACCGACCGACACCCTTGCCATAGACCCTTAACTCAATCTCCTTATTTGTCCGAAAAAGTGGCTTTTCTTAATGATATGGACACCAGGATTCGCGCACAAAGTCCGCTGATCAATCAATTCATTGGTAAAGTGATTCAGCAAGAGCAGAACGTCATTATCTATAATTCAGAAGGTCTGCATATTGAAGATACCAGACATTGGTGTCGGACAGTTATTCAAGCGATTGCAGAGAAAAATGGACAGCAAACTAAAGGGGTGAAAAGCCCTGGTGCACTCTGCGGTTGGGAGTTGGTTGAACAGGTAAATCAACAGGAAATGGCGCAAGAGGTTAGCGAGAACGCAATCAGAAAACTGGATGCCACGGTCTGTCCTTCTGGTGAATTCCCTGTGGTGATTGGTAACGGGTTTGGTGGCGTTATTTTCCATGAGGCGTGCGGTCACTTGCTAGAAACGACGGCGGTTGCAAAACAAGCGTCGGTTTTTCACGATAAAATGGGCGAGATGATAGCAAACCCAGTGGTTAGTGCCGTTGATGATGGCACGCCGGCGAATCAATGGGGCTCATTAAACATTGATGATGAAGGGATGCCCGTTCAGCGTACGCAACTGATCAAAGATGGACGTTTGACCGGGTTTATGGTCGATAAAATGGGCAGTCTGAAAACGGGTTATGAACGGACCGGATCCGGTCGGCGAGAAAGCTATAAATACGCGCCCGCGTCAAGGATGCGTAATACCTATATCGAACCGGGCAACGCATCGCTCGAGGATATGATTGGTAGTATTGAATACGGTGTTTATGCTACGCGAATGGGCGGTGGTTCGGTGCAACCAGGTACCGGTGAGTTTAACTTTGCTGTCAGTGACGCATTCTTAATTGAGAATGGCCAAGTTACTCAGCCATTAAAATCGGCGACCTTAATCGGTACAGGGCCGAAAGTGTTGCAAGACATTAGCATGGTAGGAAACGATCTCTCACTGGCTGCGGGCATGTGTGGCTCGGTAAGTGGCTCAGTGCCTGCTTCGGTCGGTCAGCCAAGTCTTAAAGTCGATCGTATTCTTGTCGGAGGAGGGAACCAATGAGTCAGCAAGATATCACTAATCAAGCAATAGACGTACTACTTGAAGAAGCGGTTAAACAGGGCGCAGAAGCCGATATTGTCATTCACAGTCAGGAAGCATTTGATCTCGCGAGTTACCAAGGAAACATTGACCGCTATGAGGTGGCTAATACGCGCAAAGTGGGTATTAGAATCATTAAAGACCAAAAAGTAGCCACTGGATGTTCAGAGTCGTTTGAACCCAATGACCTAAAGCAAATGCTTCACAATCTGCTCGAAAGTTTACCTTATACCAAAACCTCGCAACACCAGCGGATTACGTGTGCTAAGCAAGATACACTCACGCTAGATGAAAACATCAATCAACCAGATGAGGTTGATATTGAGGCAAAAATCAACTTGGTTCTCTCGGTAGAAGAAGCGTTACGTCAGCAGCGCAATGTTGAAAATGTGACCGAAAATTACTTTAGCGAAGCGAATGTTCAGTATCAGGTGGCCAATACCTTGGGGGTCTCATGTGTGCATAATGAACGCCTATTAACGTATGTTGCTGAAGTGCTATGTAGCCATAATCAGCAACAATCGGTGCACGCAAGTGCTTCGTTAGCGCGTCATTTTGATGACTTAGATACTGAATTTGTGATTCGCCATAGTACAGAAATCGCCAATGGTTTATTAGACGGCGTTCCGGTGGCAACGGGGCATTACGATATCATCTTTGCGGTTGATGAGCTCAGTAATATCTTTACGGCTTTCGCTGACGCTTTCTCTGGTAAGGCGGCGATGCAGGGGCTCACCCCGCTAACCAAGCGTGTTGGCCAGCAAGTCGGCTACGATGGACTGACATTACGCGATGCGCCGTTCCAAACAGGCGGCATGCATATAAAGGCATTCGACAGTGAAGGCTTTACCCGCCGAAATACGACATTAATACAAAATGGTGTGCTGCTTTCGCTCCTTCACAATAGCGAAACGGCAAGCTACTTTAATACCGAAACTACGGCAAATGCAGAGCGTATGGCATCTTTGGGCGTTGGCTCTTCGCATATTGTGATTGATGCGGGTCATCACTCGTTAAGCGACGTTCAATCTGGTGAATATTTGGAATTGGTGCAGCTACATGGTACCCATTCCGGTGCAGATCTTGTCACCGGGGATTTTTCTTTTGGTGCGAGCGGCTTTTTGTGTCGTGATGGTGAACGTATTCAACCTGTGCGCGGAATCACTGTGGCAGGCAATTTCTATACGATGTTGCAAAATATTGTCGCGATAGGTCAGGAATTAGAGTTCGATTTCTTACGCGCTTTTTATGCGCCTAAAGTTCGCTTTGCCTGTTTGAGCATCGCTGGGCAGTAAGTCTTTATTGATTAAAATGGACAATACCACTCGCGCTAGGCGTGAATGGTAATAAAAAAGCCAGTCACACAGTGACTGGCTTTTTAGATTGAAAAGTCCGTAGACTTTTATTTTGATTTTGGCGCTATCCATGCATTGCGGTCGATATCCAAATCAGGGAATTCATCTGGATTAAAGACGGGCTCTTCAATGCCTTGTTTAAGCTGCTTACGGTAATCTTGTAATATTCTCATCGCCGTTGGGAATAGCATGATCAACGCTAGTAAGTTGATGATGGCAAGTACGCCCATCAGTGGATCTGAGAAGAAGAATACTGACGTTGCACCAGGGGCAATGGCACCAATAAAGACAATCGCAACCACTGCTAAACGTAGCACATGCACGTACGCTTTATTTTTCGACATAAAGCTCAATGCGTTTTCACCCAAGTAATAGTTGTAAACAACAGAACTGAATGAGAACAGCAAAATAGCGGCCGTTAAGTAATATTTTGCCCAAACGCCTAAGTGAGAAACCAACGATTGTTGTGTTAGCACAACGCCGTCAATATTCTCTGCACCAGGTACATACACGGTACCCAACAAGATAATCATCGCAGTACAAGTACAAACTACGATAGTATCAATAAATACTGATAATGATTGTGCAATACCTTGACTGATTGGATGTGGCACGTCGGCTGTTGCAGCCACGTTTGGTGCTGAACCGAGCCCCGCTTCATTAGAGAAAAGACCACGGCGTAGGCCCTGAGCTATTGCTGCACCCATACCACCACTGACGGCTTCTTCGAAACCAAACGCATTTTTAACAATGCTGGTCAGTACTTCAGGTACGTGGCCGATATTCATGATAATTACTATTGCGGCAAGTAGCACGTATCCAACCGCCATGATCGGAACAACGATATCCGCCACTTTTGCGATACGCTTAATACCACCGTAGATGATGTAAGCAACAACAATGGCAAGAAAGAAAGCGGTATATTCACGACCAATACCCAAGCTATCTTGGATAGCGCCAGCAACAGTATTGCCTTGGAAAGCGTTAAAACCTAATGCAAAAGATGCGATCAAACAGATGGCATAGGCAATAGCTAACCAACGATAATTGTTTCCTAAACCGTGAATAATGGAAAAAGCCGCACCACCACGGAAATCTTTACCGTCTTTACGTTTAAACAACTGAGCAAGCGTACATTCAACTAAGCTCGTTGCCATACCCACTAAGGCGATAGCCCACATCCAAAAGACAGCACCAGGGCCACCCAAAGTGATTGCGACTGCCACACCTGCGATATTACCACCACCGACACGGCCACCTATAGAAAGTAATAATGCTTCGCGACCAGAGATAGAATCTTTTCCCTTCTTATCTTTTTGCGATAACACATTAAACATACGTTTGAAAAAGCGGAACTGAACGAAGTTTGTCACGATCGTAAAGAACACACCGAATATTACTAAAAATGGTATTAGCGATGCACCCCAGGTCAGGTCACCGACTACTCCGAAAAAGGATTGTAAAAATTCCATTTGGTCTCCTCAAATTTATAAAAACTGTTTACGGCACATCAAACTACGGTTAGCTAGTTAGTATTGATATTATGCTTCAGTTATATTTTCTCTAATCCATTGATATGAAATAAAAACTCACTATGTAACGTTTTGTTTCAAGCAAACAGTCAGAGAATCATACTGAAAAGTGCCTTTTTTTTAAATGTATATTTCGTCTCAAATGTTAAACAAACGTAAATCCGACGGTTTGCGTCACATTTTTCTCAGGTGGTTAAGTAATCGATTTCATATCGATTAATCGAGCGGCATCGCAAATCGTCTTACTTGTGAGACAGGTTGACGCAATTTTGCTGTGCTTTGATAGCTGCGAGATCTAAGTCACCTAAATGACTATTAATATTAAGCATTCGATATTTAGGACTATGCTGAATAGTATTGAACAATAATTCATCAAAGGCATGCAGATGATGCGTTCACCAAGATAATATTTTGGCGAGATTGCGGGAGAAGAGTATGGCAATAGGGGCACATGTCTTATACATCGATGATGATCCTTTGATGTTAAAGGCAACCGCTCGGATGATTCGTCGCATTCAGCCTGAGTGGTCAATTACCACCGTGGACGATTCCCTCCATTGGGCGGATAACCTGACAGGCGAGCCGTTGTTGATTATTTCGGACTTATTAATGCCGCAAATGAAAGGGGATCGTCTTCTCATTGATGCGAAACAGCGGTTTCCTTTGGCACTCCGCTGTTTGGTCACGGGAACTACCCATCAAGATGCGACCAGTGCGTTACATGATTACTCGCATTTTGTATTGCCAAAGCCCTTTTCTGAAAGCGATTTGTCGTCTGTACTTGCCGCTGCTCAGCGTCTTAATTCCCCGCCATTTTCGCCTAAATCTATCACTAAGCTCAATAAGCTGAGCGATTATATTCCTGTCATGCCTAAAGTTGTGAAAGATGTGCAGACCTTGATGCAAAGCGAAGACGCGGATTTAAAACAACTGGCAGAGATTGTGAAACAAGAGCCATCGCTAACGGCCAGAATTATCCAATTAGCTAACTCGGCGTACTTCGGCTTTAGTAGTCGAACGTTATTCGTTGAAGTCGCCATTAGTCGGCTTGGTAGTCAGACCATTGAAGCCATTACATTGTGCATGCTTAACGCCAGTCAATGCGGCAATCTGACCGATGACCAGCATGAAAAGGTCGTGAACGATTATTTAGAGGCATCCCAAAAAGCCAAAGCCTTGGCGCATGCACTGAATTTATCGCGTGAAGCGCAAGAAATGGCATTTATGATGACATTGATGGTGTCGATTGGTGCTCTGACGATCGCTAGCTCAGGACATGATGCACAACATAGCGTATTAGAGAGCTACGCCTTGGATGACTCTGTCAGTGACATTCTATTGATTACTGCTTACGTATTAACGCTTTGGGGGTATTCTGAAGAAATTACGCATAAGATTTTAACTATCAGTTTTTCTTTGACTAATCTTAAAGAAGATAGAGTGACCAGTTGTGTTTCTATTGCCTTTTTCATTCAGTTTGTGATGAATAAAGATGGTGTGACTCTGGAACAATTATTGGCAAAAGTTCCCGATGAATATAAAAGTGCTATCACGAACGTATTACAACTAAGTAGCCAATGAGGATAAGCGTATGACTATTGCCGTGACAGTTTGTGATGATTCTAAGTTATCGAGAAAAGCCGTCATTAGAGCTCTTCCTGAAGATTGGGATATCGAGTTAACCGAAGCAACCAACGGCGAAGAGGCGGTTGAGTGTTATCGAGCGGGAAAGGCCGATGTTATGTTTCTGGACTTGACTATGCCAGTGATGGACGGGTTTGAAGTATTAAAAACTTTAAAAGCAGAAAGTGCACGTAATTATGTGTTTGTTATCAGTGCTGATATTCAGCCGGAATCGCAACGTCTCGTCAATGAGCTAGGCGCAGTTCGGTTCTTACAAAAGCCACTTGATATGAACTTACTCCGTTCCGTATTACATGAGGTAGGCTTGTTATGAGCAAAGAATTAAGCGCAGATCACACCGACACATTGAAAGAGCTATTGAACATTTCTATGGGGCAAGCGGCCGCGAAACTCGCTCGCTTACTTAATTTGCATGTGACTCTTACGGTTCCTGACATAAAATTCGTGGATAAAGCCGAGCTCGACAAAATTGAAGGGATGGAAGAGCTTTATCATTTTACACGACAGTCTTTTTACGGCGGTATGTCTGGGGAACTTGTCACTTTATTGTCCAAAAAAGGTGGGCGTGCCATCGCAGCTGAAATGAATCAGCTTGATTCTCAGCAAGCGGAAAATATGTCGAATATTCTGATCGATGACTGTTTGCTCGATATATCGAATATATTAAGTGGGGCGAGTTTAAAAGGTCTATGCCAACAAATTGATTTAAATTTGAAAATTCAGCCACCGTCAATCTTTAAACCGTCAGAGCAACAGCATCGTTTATCGGAATGGAAGACACCGATTTTAATGGAGGTGGATTTCATTATTGAAGTCGCCGAATTTCAAACCAAAACCATCATTTTATTTGCAGACAACGGGCTGGACCAAGTGCTTGTTCAGTTAGACGAATTGTTATAATGACTCAAAGGATAGGCGAATGAAAGCCAAACTCATGTTATCTGATTTATTGAATCAGTTATGCTTTGCTTTGTGTATTGTGCGGCGTGATTATCGCATCATGACAGCCAATGAGTACTTTCAAACACGCGCAAAGGTTAACTGTGAAAGTTTTGTCGGACAAAATATTCTTGAGCTTTTCCCTGACTCTGCGACGTTCCTGAAACGGAAAATTGATACCGCTTTTGTCATTGAATCTTCAAGCTTTTCATCATGGGAGCAGCAGCCTCATTTTTTACCCTTTAAGAGTTCTCGTCCGGTCTCTGGTAAAGAAGATGATATGTATCAAGATATTGAAGTGATCCCCATTCACAATGATGACGGCGCACTCGAGCACGTGTGCGTGTGTGTTTATGATGTCACGAC
>JBQGON010000126.1:0-10788 GCA_052087065.1 Vibrio sp.
TATTCTTCAAATGACCGGCCCCACGGGACTACGTTGGTTAACTCCAAACCTGACTCTCCTTAGTCTGTATAACGCCTTTGGAAGGGGCAGCATTGAGGCGAAACCACGCTTTTAGCTGTCCCGCTTGCCAAATTTGTTAGATTGCTATTACTCCGATATTGCAAATTTTACCGCCTCAGCTGCATGGATTTCTGTAGTGTCATATAGAGGTACCGATGTATGTTGTTGCTGAACAAGTAAGGCGATTTCCGTGCAGCCTAAAATAATGGCCTCAGCGCCTTTCGCATAGAGATTATTTATAATTTTTAGATATTCATTTCTTGATGAGTCGATAATTTTACCAAGGCACAACTCTGAATAGATAATATCATGGACGACTTTTCGCTCTTCAGAATCAGGGACTAGGACTTGAATATTGTAGTTGTCCGTTAGTCGGCTTTTATAGAAATCTTGCTCCATTGTAAATTGAGTACCAAGAAGACCAACACATTTTATTTTGTCGCTTTGAAGTCTTTCAGCCGTGGCATCAGCTATATGGAGAATAGGAATTGATATTTTGCTGGATATTTCTTGCGCCACCTTATGCATTGTATTGGTACAAATTAAGAGAAAATCTGCACCGCCGCACTCAACAGCAACAGCTGCTTTAGATAAGATGTTGGCGGTTTCACTCCAGTTTCCTTGATGCTGCAATTTTTCAATATCATCAAAATCAACACTATACATACATATTTTGGCTGAATGGAGGCCTCCTAAAGATTCCTTAACCCCTTCATTTAAGGCTTTATAGTAGCTGGCTGTAGATTCCCAGCTCATCCCGCCGAGCATTCCTATTGTTTTCATTCTATCCGCTTACTCTTAATTTAGGTTGCAATCTAACGCTAGCGGCAGGGGCGCGACGTCAGGAGCGTCCCTTGACCGCATTTGTTAGGCTATTCTCTACGGTATGTCACCTGGTGAAACAGGCTTTCCATTGTGCCAATTTCAAGCATTGCTGTTACCAATGAACTCAACAGCGCATCTGATGCCTCGTAAAAGTTAGTCAACGCCGTCGAAAAATCCATGATCTTCAATTCAGAAATAATTTCATATTGACGCAGAGCATCTGCCTCTCTATGGGCAATCGTGTTGTGCCTGGCCTCAGATACCTCATTCTCAATGGCTTTTCTTGTTTTCTTCAGGCTTTTCAGAGCATTAACAACCATATTCTTTGAGGAGTCAGACATACCTGTCGATTCGTATATAAACTGCATACGTCGTCCGGTGACTTTTCCCATATCCCATTCGTAAATGGTTAAAAGCAACGCACGTAACGCAATATTCCTTTTCGTCTCATTTGGATGCGCAAAAGCATCAGCTTTCAGAGCCTGAATGTCTCTCTCTGCAAGCAAGAAGTACAAGCCAATGTTGAAGAACTGCTTCGTCGCAGGAAATAGGTCTTGGTTGACCTTCCTGCATTCCTTTACTGTGGTTTCGATAGCTCCATTTATGACTTTCTCTTTTTCTTTGAATTCCCTTTCCAACTGACGATGCAGACGCCACAAAAAGAAAGCTTTCGTCTGTCGGCCAAACTTTCTGTGGAATTTCATTCGAAACCAGCGCTCTTGTACGCTTTTATCCTTCTCAAGGAATCTACTGTTGAGCATCAAATTTCCAGAAGTTTAGTGCCTAACGCCAAGCATAACCGGAGGCAAAAAGTTGTGCTGCGAGGAACGAGCGGCGCAGCTTTTTGACGTTCGAGTTTATGCGTTTGTTAGGCATATTTACTTACCGTTTTTAACACGTTCCCATTCCCTTTTTAATACTATCTGTGATTGATCAACAATACGTTGACCTGCTGCTTCAAACTCAGCCGAGCTAGCCTGTTTTTTGTTGATTGACTCAATGAGTTTTTTATCCGCAGAGCCAATTAGGCGAATTAATTCTTGATGATCCGCTTCCTTTGGGTTGATAAGGAGCTTTATTACTTGGAATTTCTCCGCGAACCGCCCGTATTCTGCAATAGCATCGTTAGTAGTAACTGATCCGTTGGCATGGGCATTTGGCAAATGATGAACAATACCCACCAAAGCAGCTAATTCATCACGAAGCCGATTAATCCAGGTTTGCCGATTTGCTGATACAACAGAAGCATTGATCTGATTTTTTGCAACGAAGATGCTTACTAGCGGCCCAACAATAACTGCAACCAAGGCTGTGATTGCACTTACTACGGCTGGTTCAAAACTCATGGCTTCTCCTAGTGCCTAACGCCCGCATAAGCTGCGGAGCATGTTGGACGCTTTTTTGCGTCATTTTTTTTAAAGCAACAAACCGGACAATATGAGACGTCAGATTTGATGCGTTTGTTAGGTATTTTAAGCGCACTCTATTTACCAAACTTTATCGTCAACCCACTGTAATTATTGCTACTAATAATGCAGCAATTGTACTTACTATAATTGCTGCTATTGATATGTTACGAGCAGATCGAGCTATAGATAAACTTTCTATTTCCCGATTTTCTCTATTTTCTTCGCGAGATTCTTCCTTTGAAGATAGCCACTCTAGAGCAAGTGAATGCTTAACGCCTTTCGATAGCTCACCTGTTTTAGATGAAACCTTTACCGCTGAAACCCCAAGCAATTCAAATTCAGAAAAACAACGTTTTTTAAATAATTCAGTTTCTCGAAACTCTTCATTTCGATCAATACTTATAAAACCTGAAGAAATTTTCTTTTCCACTATTTTTTTGATAACTAACCAATGCTCTATTTTTATAGGGTTGTCACCTTCCTTTAAAATGACAGGAACACCATGTAGTTTAAAGTCATTTGGTTGCATGTTTTTTACTTTGAGAGTAAGAGTGCCTAACATTGATAAATACCTAACATTTTAATAGTGCGCATGCGCGTTTACACCGAGCTTGAGAGCTCAAACAATAAAATCTAAGAATCTGTTTTAAAAGCACTTTTAAGACATATCCCAAAGCAAATCAAAATACAAATTCGAGCATGCGCGTTATATCATTTATCCACAGCGCGTTATTCTGGCTGATAAATTGGTTAATGATTGATCTTAATACACTTTCATTGACACTACTATGACAAACCAAGCAAAAAAACAATATTCAGATCATAAAAACAGGCATAAAAACGGTAGGTTGTGTTTGGAGATGTAGCTTTATCACATACTACCGTTTTTGTTTAAGTTCCCGCTAATTGGCGATGCCCCAAAAAAAAGCGCCCCAATCGGAGCGCTTTGATTTCAATATAGGGTTATTGCCAATCAAGAATCACTTTACCGGAAGCGCCGCTGCGCATGGCGTCAAAGCCTTGTTGGAAATCATCACTCTTGAAATGATGCGTGATGATTGGCGTCAAATCGAGACCTGATTGAATCAGGCTTGCCATCTTGTACCAGGTTTCAAACATTTCACGGCCGTAGATGCCTTTGATAACCAGCCCTTTGAAGATGACTTTGGTCCAATCGATCGCCATATCCGATGGTGGAATGCCGAGCAGAGCAATGCGGCCGCCGTGGTTCATGCCTTCAAGCATTGAGTTGAACGCACTTGGCACGCCGGACATTTCTAAGCCAACATCAAACCCTTCGGTCATATTAAGCTCAGCCATGACCTCTTCGAGTTTTTGCTCTGCAACATTCACCGCGCGCGTGACACCCATTTTACGGGCTAACTCTAGGCGGTATTCATTCACATCGGTAATCACCACATGGCGAGCACCCACGTGTTTGGCGACTGCGGCGGCCATAATCCCAATAGGGCCTGCGCCAGTGATGAGGACGTCTTCCCCGACCAAATCAAACGACAATGCGGTATGAACGGCATTGCCAAATGGGTCAAAGATTGAGGCTAAATCATCGGAAATTTCATCAGGGATTTTAAACGCGTTAAAAGCCGGGATCACCAAATACTCAGCAAAGGCACCTTCACGGTTAACCCCCACTCCAATGGTATTACGGCATAAATGTGTACGGCCGCCACGACAGTTACGGCAGTGCCCACAGGTAATATGCCCTTCCCCAGACACGCGGTCACCTAACTCAAAGCCGCGTACGTCAGTGCCAATTTCAACCACTTCGCCCACGTATTCATGACCGACCACCATCGGTACCGGAATGGTGTTTTGTGACCACTCATCCCAGTTATAAATGTGTACATCGGTACCACAAATCGCCGTTTTACGGATTTTAATCAGCAAATCGTTGTGACCTAATTGTGGCTTGTCCACTTCGGTCATCCAAATGCCTGGTTCCGGTTTTAATTTCGAAAGTGCTTTAATTTTCATGGTTATTTAGCCTTAAATGATCGCCATCGCTTGGCCTACTTCAATAAAGGCATCGATGGCTTGATCTAACTGTTCACGGCTATGGGCCGCTGACATTTGGGTGCGAATACGTGCTTGCCCTTTTGGTACCACAGGGAATGAGAACCCAGTAACGTAGATACCTTTTTCTAGCGCACGTTCGGCAAATTCTGCGGCAATTTTTGCATCACCAAGCATAACTGGAATGATGGCGTGATCGGCCCCCGCGAGCGTGAATCCCGCCTCGGTCATCCGCGTGCGAAAGTGCGTTGCGTTATCCCATAATTGAGCGCGCAGGTGGTTACTTTCTGCTAATAGGTCTAAAACACGAATGGACGCAGAGACAATCGCTGGCGCCACAGAGTTAGAAAATAGGTATGGACGAGAACGTTGACGCAACCAGTCAATCACCTCTTTTTTACCGGACGTGTAACCGCCTGATGCGCCGCCCATGGCTTTGCCCAGCGTACCGGTAATGATATCGATGCGATCAATCACATCGTGATATTCGTGTGTACCACGACCGTTCGCGCCCATAAAGCCGACGGCGTGTGAATCATCCACCATCACTAGTGCATTATATTTATCCGCTAAATCACAAATCGCCGGTAGGTTTGCCACCACACCGTCCATGGAGAATACCCCGTCAGTGACGATCAATTTATGGCGCACACCCGCTTCATCTGCGGCGATCAGTTGCTGTTCAAGCTCGGCCATGTCGTTATTTGGGTAACGGAAACGTTTCGCTTTACATAAACGCACCCCATCGATGATTGACGCATGGTTTAAAGCATCGGAGATAATCGCGTCGTTG
Source organism: Vibrio sp. (assembly GCA_052087065.1). GTDB lineage: Bacteria > Pseudomonadota > Gammaproteobacteria > Enterobacterales > Vibrionaceae > Vibrio. The sequence continues at coordinate 5,122 of JBQGON010000126.1, forward strand.
CCATCAAGCAAGGTTTCAAACAAACCGGTGTTGGCATCAAAACATGAGGTATACAAGATTGTGTCTTCTTGGCCTAGAAAGGTCGAAAGCTTATTTTCTAATTCTTTGTGTGAATCTTGCGTACCGCAAATGAAACGAACCGATGCCATACCGAAACCGTGTTCGTCCATGCCGACTTTTGCCGCTTTAATCAATTCAGGGTGATTAGCCAGACCTAAATAGTTATTCGCGCAAAAATTAAGGACTTCTTGTCCTGTTGAGATATGGACCGCTGCACTTTGCTGTGAGGTGATAATACGTTCAGATTTGTACAACCCGTCCGCTTTAACTTCCTCAAGCTGTTCACGGATTTGTTGGTAAAAAGCAGAAGACATGACGTATTCCTTTTAAATGGTCGTTCAGTGGCAAGTCTGCGTGGCTATAGCCCGCATTAATGCGTTAAGTGTAATTCATGGCTGCCTTAGAGATTATACCTCGTGATGGAAAATGATTTGTGAATCACAGGCACAAGTTGTAAGCTCCGCAGATGGCAGACGCAAATCATCAATAAAGCTCGCCACAGCCTAGATATAATCAACGTCTGAATATGAGTGCTACATAGCAATGTGGTGCACGCCTTTTTGATAGCCATAGAGTCTCTTGCCATGAATCAAACCAAACTGATTGGATTATTGCCCGATTTAGCCAGCTTTATCCTTGTCGTGAATGAAGGCAGCTTTACGGCCGCCGCCCAGCAACTAGGGGTCACGCCGTCCGCCTTGAGTAAATTGATTACTCGCCTTGAAAAAGCGCTGTCGGTGAAATTGATTGAACGTTCCACTCGGCAGCTGCATATTACCCAAGCAGGACAGAAAATTTACGATCAATGTTTGGTGATGATGAATGCCGCCCAGCAAGTAGTCGAATTATCGAGTGTCGATCATTCTGTACCATCGGGGGCGCTCACGGTCGCAGCGCCCGAAGCGTTTCTTAACTCAGTGCTTCAACCGCTCGTCCTTCCATTTTTGACGCAATTCCCCCACATTGAACTTAAATTACGCGCCATTGACGGCCAGATTGATGTATTTCGTGACAACATCGATATCGCTTTCAAATTAACCGACAAGCCCGATGAAAGCTTGGTGTTAAAAGAACTGTGTAAAACAGAGTTAGTCTTGTGTGCCACTCCGGATTATCTCAACAGGCGCGGAGTGCCCACTCACCCCACCGATTTAGCCTCTCACGATTGCCTGTATTTAGCCGAGACGCCACAAGATCATAGTTGGAACTTCTATAAGGAAGAGACCACGCATACGGTCGCGGTATCTGGCCGCTACGCAGTCAACCAAGCACAAATGCGCCTCAATGGAGTAAAAGCCGGGTTAGGGATTGGGATTTTTCATGATTTTGTCGTGCAAGATGGGCTCGCGAATGGGGATATTTTACCCGTACTCTCCGATTGGACATTAACCAGTAATTATCATGGCGTCATTGCGATGCAGTACTCGCAAACTCAATACATGCCCGCACGCTTACGGACATTTATCGATTATGTCATGACGCACTTACAACCAAAACTCAATGCAAGGATTCGCCTACCCGCTGAGTAATTAGGGCCTCATCAGGAGGCTCTATCGCAGGCCATAGACTCAATCGCAGCCATAAAAAAAGCCAAAGGATAGTCCCTTTGGCTGTTCTCTCAGACGAGAGCGACTTTCTATACTGCCGCATTAACGGGTTTTGCTATGATACTCGTTACGCAAGCTACTGATCTTACGCATATCGGTTTTGGCTTGTGCAAGGTTGCCATTATCTAAATCTTTGTTGACACCTTTTAGCGCTTGTTTGAGTTTCGTCAACCCTTCTTGATACGCTTTAGGATTGTCACCTTTATAATCCGCCTGCTTAGCTTTGGTCACTAATGATGACATTTCTGTCACTGCTTGCTTCATATCAGCAATACTATCGGCGCCGAGGGCATCGCCATAAGAGCCAGAAATCAACTGCATCGTTTTGCCGACATCCGCATTCGCTAATGCCCCAAAACTGATACTCGCACCCAATAATATCGTCGTTAACACTTTCAACATTGCTCTTTCCTTTATTGATTTTATCTAGAATTGCGTAATAACAATACGTTATTCAACCATTAATTCAAACTCTTCAATCGAGCCACGACCTCTTAATTGAAGAAACGCTAAAAATTGTCGAGGGCTATGCGTAATGATTTGCTGCGCTGGGATGCCAACATCTTCAATCAAGGCGACCACTTCATCAAACCCGCCAATGTGCGAGCAAAAATGCGCATCACTGCCTGTTGTAATGTAGGCCCCTTTTTCCTTTGCCATTTTCGCGATCTCATAACAACGGGGTTTACTTCCCACTCGGCTATGCCCCAATAAACTGCTGTTGTTCAGTTCTATCGCGACATTATACTGTGCCGCACACGCAATGACCGCGGCAAAATCAAAATCATAATGTGGATTACCTAAATGCCCTAATGCGTCCACTCGCCCTTGTTTAATGACGTTTATCAGCATGTCGGTCTGCTGTTCTTTACTTCCCGCGCTCATGACGGGTTCATGTAAACTGCCGATCATCCAATCCAAGTGTTGATCCACCACCTCAGGCGTATCAACGTCTCCTTGCCGATTCATGATATTGGCCTCAACACCACGAATGATTCCAACCTCCTCGATAAAGCGCGGTAACACTTTTTGATTGGTGAAAAACCAATGGTGCGGAGCGCCCGGCATTTCAGACGCATGGTCGGTGGTACACAGCAGCGCTAATCCTTTGGCTTTGGCCGCGCGAGCGTTCTCAATTAAGGTGCTATAAGCATGACCGCTTGCGTAGGTATGCGTATGAGTATCTACGGCTATTCTCATCCTCTCTCTCCTTGCATGTATCTGAAACATGTTCCCGCTCACCAAAAAGCAAGTTGCATATTCATCACTTTACTCTTATTCCATTGCAATGCAGCGTCTGGTGCAAAAAAATGTGCAACTGCTGCATGAATTACAATGGAAGACTCGTGCAGCTCACTTTTCCCTCGCTTGTTTTTGCAACCTTCACGGCTTAGACAATACTTAACATCACTATCCTTAACTCGAGTCTGGCCATGAGATTACGCCGATATTCCTTAAGTATTCATATCAGCACATTATTTGTAATTCTTATGACCGTTTTTAGCGCCGTGCTAATTATTGTTAGCTTTCAGTATACACACTCACTATTACAGGGGAGTGCCAAGGCGTTAAGCGCGGAAAACAGTAAAAAAATTGAATCTGAGCTGCATAAAAATATGGCGCCCATTTTTTCCACTTTGGACTTTCTAGCGTACAGCAGTGTGATACATGGGGAAGTATTAGGCTCCTCTAAATGGCGTTGGCTGGCCGCCGTTCATCAATCCTTTACGCGTAACTCCGCGCTCGTCGCCCTCTACTATGGCAGCAACAATGGCGATTTTACCGTGATTCGTCCCTTGTTCACTGAGCAAGCCAAACAACAATTTAATTCGCCAGCCTCTGCCGTGCTGTATCTCGAAAAATCCACCGTCGAAGGTATGACTGAAACCTATTATTTTAACGACAAAATTCAACAAATTGATTTTCGTAAAGGTTCAGACAACACGTTCGATCCTCGTACTCGCCCTTGGTATCAAGTCAGCGAAAACAAACAACGTATTTCCATTACTGAGCCCTACGCATTTTATTTTTTAAAAACCTATGGCATCACACTGTCTCGAAGCTCAGCAGATAATCAACATGTCGTGGGCGCAGACTTCACCTTAGTTTCTCTCTCAAGCGAGCTCGCCTCATTGGCTAAGTATCCCGATTCGAAAATGATCATCTTCGATAGCCATTTACTCCCCATTGCTCAGCACAATACTGATCTTCAACTTGATGATCAGCAGAGCGATAACACCGCCCTCTTACAACATAGTATATTTCGCGACATCGTTAATCGCATCAGCCCGAGAACCATATACGAAGACCGTGAATATGACGGCGAAACATGGTCATTATCTCTCACCCCCATCGCCATCTCTCCAGATATAAAATTGCACCTTGCCGAAGCCGTTCGTCATCGCGACGTCCTTGATAAATTGTTGGCCGTGCGCGATACCCAAGTGGCGTTATCCATCGGATTAGTTGGTGTGTGTTTCTTGATAGTGTTGTTTGTGTCACGCCGCATCGCCCAGCCCATGAAACGTTTAGTCGAGCTGACGGGGAATATCGCCCATTTTGATTTTAAAAAGGCGCCTTATCCAACAACCATGATTACGGAGCTCAGTAACCTAACGCATTCGATACACTCGATGGAACACACCTTGAGCGAATTGATCAAATCGCTGCGTGACACGGCGGCGAATACCGATCTTGAGGCATTGGCAAAAACCGTGGCTCGACAAAGCTATGCCATCACGAAAGCCGAAACCATTATTTTATATTCCTATCAGGCAGAGCAGGCTCACTTCTCGATTGCTGCCAATCATGCCATCATCCCATTCAAACTCGACTTAGATGTGTTACTAAGCAGCACACCCTGGATTCTTTCTGATTTACGCCAAGGCAACACCGTTCACTTAAAACGCGAAGACAACTTACTTCGCCGATTCCAACAACAACTGTTTAATGCTGATATTTACTTCTTTCCGCTGCTTAATCGCGAAGGACAGCTGATTGGTGTTTTAAACGTAGGTTATGAACGAAATGTGGAAGAGCACCAGCTAGAAAAGCATGCCTTTTTACGTGAGTTATTAAGCTTCGCGCAAATCGCCAAAGACAACATTGATAGCATGCAGCAACAAAAAGAGATGTTAGATGCGGTGGTTGAGCGGCTCGCATTCGCCATCGATGCAAAATCTCCCTATACCCACGAACATACTCAACGGGTATCGTTTCTCACCAAAGCGTTGACTCAGTTGGCCGAAGACGACCATACCTATTATCCTCAATTTATCATGAGTAAAGATCGCTGGTCTGAATTAAAACTGGCCACTTGGCTTCATGATTGCGGAAAAATTACGACGCCGCAGCATGTGACAGATAAAGCTACGAAGCTCGAAACTATTTATGACCGCATCCATGAAATTCGCACGCGCGTAGAAGTATTAAAAAGCCAAGCAGAAACCGACTATTGGCGTCAGCTCAATCAAGGTGGCAGTAAAGCACAGTTAGACAAACAACTGACGCAAACCCTCAACGAGCTTGATGAAGACTTTACCTTCATTGCGCATTGTAACCAAGCGAAAGAGGCGCTCTCAGATCGTGCTATCGAGCGCCTAAACAACATTGCCCAGCGCCGCTGGAAACGAACCATTGATGACCGAATGGGCGTGGCTTGGTCAGAGCAGCAACGCGCCGGCAACGAGTCGCAATCACTGCCAATAATGGAGCCGTTATTGAGTGATAAAGACGCCCACTTGGTGCCATGGTTAAACAGCCACGTTCATTTTACCGAGAAGCACGCGTTCAATATCAAACCCGGTGACGTGCAGTATAACCGAGGCGAGCTCTATAACCTCTCCGTTCGCTCGGGTACACTCACACCTGAAGAACATTTCTTAATCAACGATCACATCATTCAAACCATCATGATGCTCGACAACCTGCCCTATCCTGCCCACTTACGTCAGGTTTATGACATCGCTGGTCAACACCACGAACAGATGAATGGCATGGG
>JBQGON010000127.1:0-10446 GCA_052087065.1 Vibrio sp.
TGTATTCCAAGCAGCTTCTACGTCATCAATTTTGAAGAATGAACCTGACATTTCGTTGCCAAATTTAACATCATCAAATAGGAAGAATTCTGGTTCTGGACCTACAAGCACGGTGTCAGCAAAGCCCGCTGAGCGCATAAAGTCTTCGGCACGTTTTGCGATAGAGCGTGGATCGCGATCGTAACCTTGCATCGTTGCAGGTTCAAGAATGTCACAACGAATATTGAGCGTTGCGTCTTCTGTAAATGGGTCTAATACTGCACTTGATGGATCTGGCATCATCACCATGTCAGATTCATTAATGCCTTTCCAACCAGCGACAGAAGAGCCGTCGAACATTTTACCGTCTTCAAAGAAGTCAGCATCTACTTGGTGTGCAGGAATAGAAATATGCTGTTCTTTACCTATAGTGTCGGTAAAGCGTAAATCAACAAACTTAACTTCATTTTCAGCGATTAGAGAAAGTACGTTTTCAACTGACATTTTGGATAACCTCCGGTGTTATTAATACGGTCTGAACGATTCAAGCCATTCAAATATGAGCTCTAGGCGATCTTGATTCTTTTACAATAAATGATCAATGATATTTTATATTAAGCTAAAATCGTGCCAAAAAATAAAATCCTTTAAATTCAAATAACTAATGCTACAATGACCAGTGAAGTACACGCTTATGCACTTTATTGGTGCGTCAATGCGCCAAATTGGTGCTTGGTGCGCGATGTTGATGCAATCGGTTAAATAACCGTTCTATTCAGCCGAGAATTTGATCGTTTGTCAATGGAGTTTATGAAGATGAGATCGGGTTTTTGTAAACCAAAATGAATGACGTAAATGTTGAGATTTATGGTTAGATTGAGCATGTATTTGGAACAGAATGCTTGATCAAAGGGGTAAATCGAAAAAAAAGAGTAAATAATCGCCACTTTGATCACATATTTCTAGGATTTTTTCTAGAATCTGGTACATTTACGACCGTTTTTTTAATCAAGTTCGCCCACTATTGGGTGTCTTTTATAAGTGAATCAAATTCCATGACTACTCCACAGATTGATAAGTTAAGAAATATCGCGATTATCGCGCACGTTGACCACGGTAAAACCACCTTGGTTGATAAGCTTTTACAGCAATCGGGTACACTTGAATCTCGTGGTGAAGCTGAAGAGCGCGTCATGGATTCAAATGACATCGAAAAAGAGCGCGGTATTACCATTCTAGCTAAAAACACGGCAATCAACTGGAATGATTACCGTATCAATATCGTAGACACTCCAGGACACGCCGATTTCGGTGGTGAAGTGGAGCGTATCATGTCTATGGTCGATTCTGTGCTTCTTATCGTTGATGCGGTTGATGGCCCAATGCCTCAAACTCGTTTCGTAACTCAAAAAGCATTCTCACACGGTTTAAAACCAATCGTTGTTATCAACAAAGTTGACCGTCCTGGCGCTCGTCCTGATTGGGTTATGGATCAAATTTTTGATTTGTTTGATAACTTAGGCGCAACCGATGAACAACTCGACTTTAAAGTCGTTTATGCATCAGCATTGAATGGCTGGGCATCGATGGATGAAGGCGAAGTTTGCGAAAACATGGAAGCACTATTCCAAGCTATTGTTGATAACGTTGAATGCCCAAGTGTTGATGTTGATGGCGCACTGCAAATGCAAGTATCCCAACTAGATTATAACTCTTATGTTGGTGTTATCGGTGTATGCCGCGTTACTCGTGGTAGCGTTAAACCAAATCAACAAGTGACTATTGTTGGCGCTGACGGTAAGAAACGTAACGGTAAAGTCGGTACAGTGCTTGGCTATATGGGCCTTAATCGTACTGAAGTTGACCAAGCGTTTGCTGGTGATATCATCGCAATTACAGGTTTAGGTGAACTGAAAATTTCAGACACTATCTGTGATGTAAATACAGTTGAGGCGATGAAACCACTTTCTGTTGATGAGCCAACAGTCACCATGACTTTCCAAGTAAACAACTCTCCGTTTGCTGGTAAAGAAGGTAAGTTCGTGACGTCTCGTAATATCCTTGAGCGTCTTGAAAAAGAATTAGTTCATAACGTTGCACTGCGTGTTGAAGAAACCGATAGCCCAGACCGTTTCCGCGTTTCTGGTCGTGGTGAACTTCACCTTTCTATTCTGATTGAAAACATGCGTCGTGAAGGTTACGAGCTTGCAGTATCACGCCCTGAAGTAATTATTAAAGAAGAAGACGGACAAAAAACAGAACCGTTTGAAACCGTAACCATTGATGTAGTTGAAGAGCATCAAGGCGCAATCATGGAAAGTATCGGTATCCGTAAGGGTGAATTAACCGATATGGCACCGGATGGTAAAGGCCGTGTTCGTATGGATTTCATGATGCCTTCTCGTGGTCTTATTGGCTTCCAAACAGAATTCTTAACCATGACTTCTGGTTCAGGTTTAATCTACCACTCATTCGATCACTACGGCCCTTATAAAGGCGGCGTGATTGGTCAACGTGCAAACGGTGTACTTATCTCGAATGGTATGGGTAAAGCGGTAACGTATTCTTTATTCAACCTTCAAGATCGTGGCCGTTTATTTGCTGAGCACGGTGATGAAGTGTATGAAGGTCAAGTTATCGGTATCCATAACCGTAATAACGATTTAACCATCAACTGTCTTCGTGGTAAGCAGTTAACGAACGTTCGTGCATCTGGTACTGATGAAGCTCAAACGCTTTCTCCAGCAATCAAGTTTACGCTAGAGCAAGCACTAGAATTCATCGATGATGATGAGTTAGTAGAAGTAACACCAGAAAGCATCCGTATCCGTAAGCGTCATTTGAGTGAAAATGAGCGTAAACGTGCCGGTCGTGCTCCTAAATAAAGCAGTGTTTCTAAATACATTTTAGAAAAAAACTCCATTGAAAGCCGATGTTAATGACATCGGCTTTTTTGTGCTTATTAATTAGTGTGATAGGAATTATTTTCATTGAAAAATGGAAATATTAGATGGTTTGTAGGTAAACTGTGAACGTATTGATATTGGTTCTCACCAGCCAATGAATGTGACTGGTATAATCAAGCTTAATGATTTCATATCGATTATAGTGTGTGGGCTGATAATTCTGTCTGGTCGAAGAATGGTCATGTTGCCTTAAGTCAGCGTGCTGTGCTCTACGTTGCAATATTAGTCGTTGTATTTGGCCGTTTGCTATCATAGTTGCAGTACATTAAGAGTATGAGTATTTATGGTAAGGTACATGGCTTTTTATGCGGAGTAATGGCATGTCGAGTGAGTGGTTTTAGCGATAAATAACATGGATAGAGGAAAGGTCATGGAAAAAAAAATCAGTATTATTTTACATTACTTTTCTCATCTTAAAGATAGAGTTATACATGATCGATTAGCGGTTAATGCAGGTTATATGGCCTATATTACTTTATTGTCTTTAGTACCTTTATTGACGGTTGTCGTGACTGCATTATCCAAATTTCCTGTTTTTGAAGGGATCAGTCACCAAATACAAGATTTTGCTTTTGAAAACTTTGTTCCTGCCGCGGGAGATGCCGTTAAAGAAGCTCTGAATACTTTCATTTCGAATACATCCGGAATGAGTGCAGTTGGTGGTGCCTTTGTTTTTATTACCGCAATGTTATTGATTTCAACCATTGATAAAAATTTAAACTTCATTTGGCGTGTACAACGCAAGCGTCGCTTGGTGTATTCTTTTTCGATGTATTGGATGGTATTAACGCTTGGTCCTATTTTCATTGGTTCTAGCTTAGCATTAAGTTCTTACATTACTTCGGAGCGAATGATTAGCCAGGAAGTTGTCAGTGGTATTTATCGTGTTTTACCTATCATGTTGTCGATTTTAGCGTTTGTTGGGCTTTATATATTAGTGCCTAATATTAAAGTAAAAATACGCCATGCTCTCACGGGGGCTATCGTATCGGGTCTCTTGTTTGAATTATCAAAAAAAGCGTTTGCGATGTACATCACCGCGTTTCCTTCTTATGAGTTAATCTATGGTGCCTTGGCCGCAATCCCTATCTTATTTGTATGGATTTATTTGTGCTGGTTTATTGTGTTAATTGGCGCTGAAGTGACAGCAAGTTTAGGGGAAAGAGATGAATGGTATAATGAAGAACCTTACCATCCGATCGTACAATTCAAAGAAAAATTTAAAAAAAGGAATGATTTGTGATCGCCCTTATCCAAAGAGTAAGTGAAGCCAGTGTTAAAGTTGATGGTGAAACGGTTGGTGAAATACAAAAAGGCTTGTTAGTGCTTCTTGGGGTCGAAAAAGAGGACGATGAAGTGAAAGCTAAACGCTTAGTCGAGCGGGTGCTAGGTTATCGAATCTTTGAAGATGATGCCGGTAAAATGAACTTAAATGTTCAACAAGCTGGTGGTAGTGTGTTGGTGGTGTCTCAATTCACTTTACCTGCCGATACAAAAAAAGGCACTCGCCCGAGTTTTTCTAAAGGTGCAGACCCTAAAGATGCGGAGCTTTGGTATGACTATTTTTCAAGCCGTTGCCGCGAGACGGGTATCACCACTGAAAATGGTCGTTTTGCGGCAGATATGAAAGTCTCCTTAGTGAATGATGGCCCCGTGACATTTTGGCTTCAAGTGTAACAACCTCTCAAATAATGGATTATCAATAAATTGAATAGTAAGGGATTTACATGTTTAAGTTAGTGACGCCTAAGACTGAATCTGACTTGCAAAAGTATTATCATTTTCGTTGGCAAATGTTGCGTGAACCCTTTCATCAACCCGCTGGATCAGAGCGTGATGAATATGATGAAATGAGTGCCCATCGAATGATTGTTGATGGACGGGGGCGGATTATGGCGGTGGGGCGCATGTATTTAACGCCTAATAGCGAAGGTCAGGTACGCTATATGGCCGTTCACCCTCAACATCGAAGCAAAGGCCTTGGTTCTTTGATCTTGGTGGCTTTAGAGTCTTATGCGCTTCAAGAAGGCGCAAAGCGTTTAGTGTGCAACTCACGCGAAGATGCGATTCATTTTTATAAGAGTAATGGTTTTGAAAACCAAGGTGAACTCAGCGATGAGAGAGGCCCGATTCGTCATCAACAAATGGTAAAGAAACTTAACGCGATTGCGAAAGTTTCTCGTCGCCCTGATTGGTGTGATGAGCTGCAAAAGCGTTGGCGGCAAGAGATTCCAATTTGTGCATCGATGGGGATTCGTATTAGCCAATATACGGGTTACCAGTTTGAATGCTCGGCGCCATTGAACCCAAATATCAACCCACATGAAACCATGTTTGCTGGGTCGTTGTTTACACTGACAACATTAACTGGTTGGGGAATGGCTTGGTTGTTAATGAGGGAAAAAGGCCTTGAAGCCGATATTATTCTAGCAGATAGCCAAATACGTTTTAGAGCGCCCGTCACTCAAAGCCCAACGGCAGTGACATCATTGGATGGTATTAGCGGTGATCTCGATCGATTAGTCAGTGGCCGTCGCGCCCGTATTATCGTTAAAGTGACGGTGTACAGTGGTGATGTGGCGGCAGTTGAGTTTACGGGCACTTATATGCTGATGACTGATTTTCTTGGTGAAGCTCCGCTCATTAAATGATTTAACGTTACTAAGCGAATGGTCATTTAAGTTTATTTCAGCTAAATAGTCACAGCGATTCAATGAATTATTGCAAGTAGTCTTTTGGGGCTATTTGCAGTTATCTTCAACAAGTACTGAATCTTGTTTACCAAGCAAATTAAAGGTTAAGGCTTGGCATTTTCCTTCTAAACGATACTGTAAATTACCTTTATCTGGGTATAAGAAATCATACTCCCCACCGAAATGCGCCGAGAAATCGTTAGCTTCAATATCAAATGGTTTTAATGATAAGCGCCCGCGATCGGCAGTTAAGTGAATATCACTGATTGTAACGGGGTGTGCGGCTTTCGGTTTATTGGTTTTTTCTAATGCTACCTTTTCGGTGCTTTGAGCGTTTACGGTATCAGGATGCACTAAAGGAGGAATGTTGATTCCTTGATGATGCAGCCACAACGTTTGAAAATCATCATGGCTAAATGCCCGTGTGACGCTCGCATTGAGTGAGCCTGTGACACTATGATTGAAAATGAGTTGATCGCCATACAAGCCTTCACCTTTTACGGTAAAGTCTGTGATCCCATCTAAATGAAAAGGGAACTTGAACCAACGAGTAAAAAAGCGCAACGGAATCCCGGATGCTTCTAAGTCTAGTTTCCAAGGTTGGCTAGTTTGGTTAAAGGCGATGTCTGCAGTACCTTTCACTAAGCCATCATCCAGTGGGGCAAATAATTTATCCAACCAAAAGTGGCCTTCTTTGCTATGCATATTCATTAATATATTGCGACTGTTGACGCTGTCATAGCTTGCACTGCTAGCACTAATACTCAATTGGCCGTTCCATAATCCCCATTTCCCATTTTGTTTAATGTGGAGATTATCGCCATCAATACTTAACCCTGATGCTTGCTTTGGTGGCGTGGTGAGATCGATAAATTGAACATTATTAATCGTTACCATTTTGGCTTGAATATCTTGAAGTTGTTCAAAATAACCCTGTAGAATTTGTTTCGATTGGTCAGTTGGAAACCATTTTAGACTATTTAAGTTAAGTTGATTTAAACGCAAGCTGGTAGGAGTCGCTTCCCCTTGTAAATGCATATTACCTTGTAGCATTTCAAGAGAAGCATCCTGAATATTCATAAAGTTTGGCTGAAAGTTAATGTCGAAAGCTGGTGCATGAATGGCTTGGCCTAATAAGCTCATATTGTCTGCGGTTGCAAAAACGGTCGCATTTTGTTGTTGCCAAGGTTTCAGAGGAAGATTTAAATTGGTGGCATTCACCATTACGTTATTTGCCGTTAACACCGATGTTTCAAAGCTTGAATTTGAGATATCTAATTGCTCAATATTCATAGGTATAGAATTAATCAAATCGATCGTGGTGCGGTTGATATTATCCAAATCCGCTTGCTGTAAACGCAAGCCTGAGACTGTAACACGTGGTAATACCCATTCTTTTTGATTGCGTGGTTTGGTGGCTTGAGCAGAGAAAGAACCTTGTCGCCATTTGAAGTGAATATCATAAAAAGTGGCGTTATCTTCGGTAATATCACCATCAATAAATACGTTATCCAACGCCTCCCCTTGCCAATAAAGTTGTTCAGCAGAAAGTTGAATTTGCCCATAAAAAGGTAACATAACTGATGGGCTAACACGGGGCGATTTTATTTGAATATTCACATCACGGCCAACCCAGCCTTGTGTGGATAGGTCGATGTTAGCAATGGATAATTGGTTTAACTGAATATAGTTTGAGGTGAAGAGTTTAGGCCAGCCATTTTTCATTTTTAGCCCGTCAATTAGTATGCTATCTAGTTGAAGGCGGTTGTCTTTCCATAGAGATTCTCCTAACCAAATATCCATTTGATCGAGCAAAATAGGGGCTTTATTTTTTCGTTGGATCAATATACTTGCTAACTGGATATGCTTAGGTTGTTGATAGGAATAATTAATTGAACGAATTTTAACGGGTTGATTAAAGCCATACTTAAGTGCGGCATTCACCACCTGTGGGGCATATTTAGTATGAAGGGCGGCATAAGATGCGGCGAGAGCAACCATTAATAATGAAACCAAGCCGACAATGATGGCAAGCAACTTTCTCATGTAACATCCTGTTGTACATATTCAATGTGGTGCGATATTTAGATTATACCCACATTTTAATATTAGTTTCGATAGAAGGTAATTTATAGAAAATAGCACCAAGGTTGAAGCTTTCTTTTTATTAACTGATGGATGTAAGAAAAGTCAGCTTGATAATCTTGATTGAAAATAGCATAAGCGAATAAAAAACGAGAAGCCTTGTGGCTTCCCGTTTATTTATGAATAGCTTAATTAAGGTTTAAGGCAGCTGTGGCCCAGCACTTACCAAAGATTTCCCTTCATCATTGTCGGTGTATTGAGCAAAGTTTTTAATAAACAATGCGGCCAATTCATCGGCTTTAGTTTGCCATTCATCTGTTGTAGCGTAGGTATCCCTTGGATCAAGAATCGACGGATCAACATTTGGCAGTGATGTAGGTACTTCCAAATTGAATGTTGGAATCACTTTTGTTTCTGCTTGGTCAATTGAACCATCTAAAATAGCGTCAATAATACCGCGAGTATCTTGGATTGAAATACGCTTACCACTGCCATTCCAACCCGTATTAACCAAGTAAGCTTCAGCACCAGAGGAGTTCATGCGTTTGACTAATACTTCGGCGTATTGTGTTGGATGCAATGTTAAGAACGCAGCACCAAAAGCGGCCGAGAAGGTTGGAGTTGGCTCAGTAATGCCTCGCTCTGTCCCCGCTAATTTGGCCGTAAAGCCGGATAGAAAATGGTACTTGGTTTGCTCTGGTGTCAATTTAGAGACAGGAGGAAGTACTCCAAAGGCATCGGCGGTTAAAAAGATGACTTTTTGAGCATGGCCTGCTTTAGAGACGGGCTTAACGATATTATCAATGTGGTAAATAGGGTAAGACACACGTGTATTTTCAGTTTTTGAACCGTCATCAAAATCAATGATGCCATCTTGAGTGACGGACACATTTTCTAGTAGAGCATCACGGCGTATTGCATGATAAATATCCGGTTCCGCTTCTTGGGATAATTTAATGGTTTTGGCGTAACAACCACCTTCAAAGTTAAAGACACCATCATCATCCCAACCGTGTTCATCATCACCAATTAGTTGGCGCTTAGGATCGGTTGACAGGGTTGTTTTTCCTGTGCCTGATAAGCCGAAGAAGATCGCGACATCACCTTTTTCGCCTACGTTAGCAGAGCAATGCATTGAGGCGATGCCTTGTAATGGTAAAAGGTAGTTCATCATGGCGAACATGCCTTTTTTCATTTCGCCGCCGTACCAAGTGCCCCCAATGATTTGAACACGTTCGGTTAAATTGAAGGCAACAAAATTCTCAGAGTTCAAGCCTTGAGCTTGCCAATTAGGATTGGTGGCTTTTGCCCCATTCATCACGACGAAATCAGGTGTGAAGGTTTTTAGTTCTTCATCAGTTGGTCGGATGAACATGTTTTTTACAAAATGTGCCTGCCAAGCGACTTCGGTGATCACGCGAACTTGTAAGCGAGACTCTGGGTTTGCACCACAGAAACAGTCGACGACAAAAACACGTTTTCCAGAAAGCTGTTTTGTGACTAATGATTTTAGATCTTGCCAGACTTCTTTCGTGATCGGTTTGTTATCATTTTTTCCCTGATCAGACCACCAAAGTGTATCTTGGGTGACGGCATCTTTAACAATGTATTTATCTTTTGGTGAGCGCCCAGTAAAAATGCCTGTATCGACTGAAACGGCACCTAACTCTGTGACGATGCCTTTTTCGTAACCTGTTAATTCTGGTTTCGTTTCTTCTGTAAATAGAAGCTCATAGCTTGGGTTTCGGATGATCTCACTGGCATTGGTAATACCATAAGGGGTTAAATCTAACTGCGCTGCCATTTTGGTGGTTGTCTCCGTAACGGTCATAGGTACTCCTTAATAGGAAATTTGTAGGATATTTATACGTTTTATATGAGATACACTATAACCACTTTATATGTATGGTTTTATGATGGTGTATACAACTTTATCTTAGCAAAGAAAGAAATAGAAAAAGTTGTGATCAAGAGCAGTCTTATTATTATCTGTAATAAAATAAGTTATAAAGAAAAGGCAAAAAAGTGAGTGTTTGAAGTGTATTAGCAATGAAAAAGCCGCTTTTACACGGCTTTTATCAACGTATTACGTTACTTATTGTATACAATGAATTAATGAAGGCTGTTTTTAGCCGCTTTGAGGATCTGAGCAACTTCACCAGTATCAAAAGAATAAGTCGTACCACAGTAATCACAATGCAGGGCGACTTGGCCTTCTGCACTGAGGATATCATCTAGCTCTTCTTTGGCGACCGTTGCAATTGCTCCAGCACTGCGTTCACGAGAACAACCACAGAAAAACTCAACTTCTTGAGGATCAAACAGTTGAACTTTTTCTTGGTTATATAGGCGGTACAGTACATCGTTGGCTTCAAGTGAAAATAGTTCTTCATTTTTGATGGTTTCGGTTAGCTTTTCTAAGTGCTCAAAGTCACCCTCTGAACCTGTACCATCTGGTATCACTTGTAACAACATGCCCGCAGCGTGTGCTTTTCCTTGGTATTCGCCTGTGCGGAACCAAAGGCGAGTTTTAAGTTGCTCTGAACGTTCAAAATACCCTTCAATAATTTCAGAAAGGGTATTGCCTTCTAAGCCCACTACACCTTGATATCGTTCACCTTGTTTTGGGGAAATCGTGATCACTAAATGGCCTTTACCAATGAGATCATGCAAAGACGCATCAGAGGCAATATTGCCTTCCCAACGTGCAACGCCACGCATTT
>JBQGON010000128.1:0-10401 GCA_052087065.1 Vibrio sp.
ATCAGGGTATAAATATTTGGGGCTAAGCCGCAGAAAAACGAGGCGACGGCAAAACTGGCGATGCCTGATAAGAACAGTTTTTTCCGGCCGTAGCGATCGCCAAGGCGTCCGCTCATGGCTAAGCTCACCGCAAAAGCTAGTCCATACAATGAAACAATCAGTCCCAATTGCGTTTTATTGGCATGTAAGGAATCGCTGATGGCATCCAGTGCCACATTAACGATCGAAAAATCCATTTGTGGCATCAGTTGCCCTGCGACGAGGAGAATTAACCCTGCCGCAGTAAGATCCTTGGTGGTGTTATTACGTTGTGTCATTACTTTACCAAATACAGTACTTTACTAAATACAGTGGGATGTATTCGTGATGCTAGAAAATTAGAAGGAGCTAACGCTACCAGCTATTGTCATGAAAGGCTAGTCTGTCGCGGCTTGGTAGGAGAAATCGTAGCTAAAAATATAGCGGCTGATGAAAGCCGCTATACAAGGATGGCGCTTAACGTGGCAATGGCTGTGAATAGTCGACGAGGCGCTCAATACGGCCGTCTTTCATAAATGCCGCTGAATCACACATATAATCAATGGTGTTTGGATCGTGACTGACCATGATCATGGTTAAGCCATGCGTGCGTTTCAGCTCATTAAGCAAGTTTAAGATTTCCGCTTGTACCGACATATCCAGGGCAGACGTCGGTTCATCAAGCAGCAATAGCTTTGGTTCAAGCAATAAGGCGCGCACAATCGCGACGCGTTGACGTTGTCCGCCAGAGAGTTGGTGTGGGTAGCGGCTCATCATATCGCTGGTTAGCCCGACTTGGCGAAAACCTTCAGCGATACGCTCGTCAATATCTGTGAACCCAAGACGGCGCAATGGCTCGGCAAGGGTACGTTTTAGGCGATGCTTAGGGTGGAGCGATGCGTAGGGATCTTGAAAGACCATTTGCACCGCTTGGCGTAACTCGCCAGTGAGTCCTTTTTGTGCCTGGAGTGGCATATCCAGTAGGGTAATGTTGCCAGTCCAATGCGGATTTAGGCCAGCCAACACCCAAAGGAGTGACGATTTTCCACAACCAGAAGGACCGACTAAGCCAAAACATTCTCCTTCAGGAATGTCCAAGTTAATGTCATGTACCACCGTGTTGCTGTGATGGCCTTGCACGTGGCTGACCGAGACATTGTCTAATTTAAGCAGCGTCATCATTGCCCTCCAAAGCGGCGCGATCGAGTACCGGTAACTCCTGGCCACGTTTTGAATAATGTGGCTGGCATGACCATAGCGTCTTAGTGTACGGATGGGTGGCATCCGCTAATTCATTGGCTTGTAAGCGATCTAAGATCTTTCCTTGATACATCACCAGTACACGTTCACAGTATTGGGATACCTGTTGTAAGTCATGACTGATGAGTAGCAACCCCATGTCGCGCTCTTCGACTAACTTGGTAATGAGCGCCAGCACTTGATCGCGCATCGCATGGTCTAGCGCCGATGTCGGTTCATCAGCAATCAATAATTTTGGATCGTTAATCAAGGCGATCGCCAGCATGACACGCTGTCCCATACCGCCGGAAAGCTGGTGGGGGTACTGACGACGTAATTGACGGGGGTTGGGTAATCCAACCGATTCCAGCATATGTTCGACTTTTTCAACGCGCGCTTTACGGCTAAGTTTGGTATGCAGCTTGAGCGGCTCTTCGACTTGCATACCAATAGTGCGCGCAGGGTTGAGTGCGTATTTAGGGTCTTGTAGAACCATGGCTACGTCACTACCGCGCACTTGGCACCACTGTTTGGCAGAAAGCTGCTGAATCGGCTTATCTAACAGTTCCAATGTATTGGCTGTGGCATGGCAAGCACTCGGTAATAGTCCCATCAAGGTGCGAGCTGTGAGGGATTTACCGGAGCCAGATTCACCTACTAAGGCGACGCGTTCACGGCCCATTGAAAAGCTGAGATCAGACACAAGTGACTGTCCGTTGTCGAGCTTGATGGTTAATCCATCGACTGAGATTAGGGTATTATTTGGCATGACGGGGATCCATTTTATCTCGTAGGCCATCGCCTAACAGGTTGAACGCCAGACTGGCAAATAAGATAGCGACGCCCGGAACGGCGGCGACCCACCATTGATCGAATATTACACGGCTGCCGCTGGCGACCATTGAGCCCCATTCCGCGGCGGGCGGTTGAATGCCCATGCCTAAGAATCCTAACCCGGCTGCCGACAAAATGATGCCGCCGAGGTTTAATGCCGCGCGCACGATGGCACTAGGTAAGCACAGTGGCAGAATATGACCTGTGATCAACGCAAGGCCGCCAATGCCTTGCATTTTTGCGGCGGCAAGGTAATCACTACGACGCAACGCGAGCGTTTCGGTTCTTGCTTGCCGGGCAAATGAGGGCCAGCTTGTGAGTGCTAATGCCAAGGCACCGTTCATTAGGCTAGGCCCCATAATAGAAACCAGTGCTAATGCAATCACTAGGCTAGGCAGCGACATCACAATATCGGTAAAGCGCATGAGTAAGCGTTCGGTCCATCCGCCAAAGTAGCCAGCACAAATACCAATAGCAAGGCCAATAGGTACGGTAATGATCACCACTAGTGATACGAGTACTAATGTGGGGCGTGACCCATACAAGACACGGGCGAATAAATCGCGGCCAAAACGATCGGTCCCAAACCAATGTTCAGCGCTAGGCGCGGCAAGTCGTTGTGCCATATTTTGTGCATTGGGATCAAAATGTGTCAGTAGTGGCGCACCAATCGCAATGATCAGCAATACTGCGACAAGTGCGAGGCCGATATTGAAAGTATTGAGCCATTGTGGCCAGCGGCGAGTACGCTGCACGGCTGCAGTTAAAGGAATTTGCTTCATTTACGAGTCCTCGGGTCTACCCAACGGGTCAGCGCATCGGCTAAGGTATTGAGGGTCACAAAACAGGTACCAATTAAAAGAGTGGCACCTAACACCGCTGGAGTATCAGAGGCAAAGAGGGCGCTCGTTAAATAACGCCCGAGCCCCGGCCACGCGAATACGGTTTCGGTGAGAACGGCGCCTTCAAGTAGGCTGGTGTAGCTGAGCGCTAAAATGGTGATTAACGTACCGAGCACATTCGGGAAAATATGTGACAGCAAAATTCGCCCGCGAGTGGCGCCTTTCGCTTGCGCTAAAATGACATATTCTTTGTTGCTTTCTTCAAGCATGACCGCGCGTAATAGGCGGGTGATCGAGGCCATTGATAGCAGGGCTAATACGGCAACAGGCAACCACAAGTGACCAATTGCATTCCAAATAATATCGCTATCACCGGTGCGAAAGGCATCAAACAACACAAAGCCGCTGTTGTACTCCATGGTGTAGGTATAGATATCATCTAAGCGGCCGGGGCCCGCTGACCAACCTAACGTGGCATAAAACAGTAATAATCCTAATAAGCCGAGCCAAAATACGGGGACGGAATACCCCAATAGCGAAATAAACCGTGCCGTATGATCAAGCAGGCTTCCGGGTTTATACACGGCTAATGAGGCGAGGGTAATACCGAGTAGTGCGCCGAAGAACATGGCTAATGTTGCCAGTTCAATTGTCGCGGGAAAGGCTTGTAATAAATCATGCACCACGGGCTGCTGGGTAATTTGTGATACGCCCAAATCGCCGTGTACCAATTGATTGATATACGAAAAAAATTGAATCGGCAGTGGTTTATCTAGCCCAAGTTGCTCACGTGCTTGTTGATAGGTTGCTTCACTCGCGTGATCGCCGACCATCTGCAAAGCGGGATCGATCGGCGCTGAGCGAGACAAGATAAAGGTGAAGATCAGTAACCCAAATAGGGTAAACATTAAGGATAAAAACCCGCCAAGCAAAGGCTGCAGGCGGGTTATCCAAAACCGGCGCCATGCGCCAGTTGAAGAGGTCGTAGTACTCATTATTCTGCTTTTGATACGTCTTTATAGAAAACCATCTCTGGCGTAATTCCTTGCACATATCCTTGTACATTGTCGCGAATGGCGACAAGTTTTTTGTTTTGCAGCCCAACCACAAATGGCGATGACTCACGTACCTTACGTTGCAGCTCTTGATAGAGCTCGATACGTTTTTGGCTATCGGTCTCTGCGCGTGCTTTCAGAGTTAATTTATTTAGCTCAGGAGTTTTCCAGTTGGCTCGCCATGCTAGGGTTTTGCTGCCATTTTCTGGATTATACGCAAACGCAGATGCATTGGTATTTGGATCAAAATAGTCTGGCCCCCAAGAGGTTAGAGTCGCTTGATATTTATGCGTTTTAACATTGGTCGCCACTTGGCTACTGACTCCTGGAATTAATTCCACTTTAATGCCTGCACGTTTGAAGCTGGCTTGTAACGCTTGGGCAATATCTAAATACGGCGGTTGGTTAGACACGACCAATTTAAAGTGAGGATTAGTAATCCCAGCGTCTTTTAAAATTTGCTGTGCTTTCTTCGGATCATACTTGAATGGCTGATCGGTCAGTGCGCCATTAAAGCCCACTGGCAAGAAGTTTTGTTGAACGGCAAATTGACCTTTCATCAAATCTTGGGCGATTCCTTTGTAGTCGAACGCATAACGTGCAGCTTTCCAGAAAGCCGGTTTGCCAAGATCGGGGTTATTCTTATTTGCTGCGTTAAACATCAAATAGTACAAAGATGCATACGGCAATTTGAGCGTTTTAACGCCCGGTTTATCTTGCAACGAGAAAAACTGATCGGTGCCGAGGTTACGCACAATATCTGCGTCGCCTTTTTCAAGCAAGAGCTGACGTGTTGCAGCATCAGGCACGTTTTTCATTAATACATATTTCAGTTTTGGTGCGCCCGCAGGTGACGATTCATTGGCTTCCATCATTAAAATTTGATGAGCCACATATTTACGAATCTTGAACGGGCCGCTGCCTGCTGAGTGGCTGTTTAACCACTCGTGACCAAAGTCATTATTTTTGGCGTGTGGCGCAACGGTTTTTTCATCAATAATCGATGCCGCAGGTGCCGATAGTAGGCTCAGTACGAAAGATGGACCTACATTCACATCCCAAGATACTTTCACTTGGTTATCAGAGACTTTAGTGATGTGATCGTCAACGTTATTCTTATCCCAGCCAAGCTGCGTCAATATAAAAGAAGGGGCTAGGTTAAGCTTAACGACGCGGCTTAAGCTGTAAATCACATCTTCTGGACGTACTGAGTTACCACTTGCAAACTGAGCGTCTTTTTTCAGCGTGAAAGTCAGGCTGTGTTGCTCTGCTTTCCAAGAGGCCGCCAGTGTCGGTTGCAATTCTTGTGGATTCTTCGGATTAGATTGCACTAAACGTTGGTACAAGTTGTTGAAACTTTGTACTGAAGAGAGCTCGAATCCTTGTGCTGGATCCAAACTAGTGACGTCATCCAATGATTGAGCGACGACAAGTGTATTGTTAGGAGTTTTAGCAAATGTAGGTGCCGTTACGCCTAGGCTAAGGAGTAAACTTGTGGCTAACAGAGTCTGTTTGACTTTCATGAGTGATCCCAATTGTTATTATATTATCTCTGTCCGATAGAGATAAATATCATGTTTCATTTTGTTACTGATGAAATTATAGGAATCCCTGTGTGAGGACAAGCGAGTTTTGGCGTGATACATATAACAAAAAAGTATGACTTTAAGTTTTTAGTAATAAGTTATCGTCGGCACGCCCCCTAGCGGAAATGCCGCTAGGGCATCTCCGCGTCGGTCGGTTTAACGCTTTTCGACAATTAAGGTGGGCTGATTGAGTTCAATGTGCGCGGCCGCACGGCGTGAAGTGAATTCATTGAATGTTGTCGTTGTGATGGTATCGACAAAATACCACGTTGCGTCGGCGCGGGTGGGGGTTACGTTTAACAACAAATAACCGCGATCACGCATATTGGTGTACTCCAGTCCATCGACCAAGTTGATAACGGCTTGTTCATAGGTGGGAGCATCAACTGGCGCGAAGCCAAGGTATTGTTCCATACCCGGAGAGGATACCGAGCTGGTCGCAAGTTCCACTGCGACTGGATTACCGTCGGCATCAGCCAGATTATTGGCCCAAGCATTATGCGTATCGCCCGCGAGTACAATGGCATTACAGCCAAGCTCACTAATGGTGTTCAAAATAACGTCGCGATCGTGTCCATAACCATCCCATGCATCCAAGTTGTACGGAATGCTCGGTAATTGTAATTGGCGCATCACGTTGTCAGTGAGTGTATCGCGGGACGACGCGACATAGTCTTTTTCTTGCTGAGTCAATGATGGATCATTGTTATCAACACGTTGAACCAGTACCGCTAGAGCCGCAAATTTGGCGTAGTCGCTAATAGAAAGTTGTGAGGTCGCAATTGCAGCAGGTAATAACATTCGCCCCATCAGTATTTGCTGGCCAATCACTTGCCAACGACCCGTCGAGGTTTGTAGCTGGTTCTGGAGCCAAGCCAGTTGCGTTTGACCTAAGATCGTTCGATTTTCGTCATTGATCGCCGCCGATAAAGCATCAATGTCTAGCTGACCGGTGCCATCGATAAAGTCTGTATAGCTAAACTGCTTATCACGCGCTAGAAGGCGGGTATCTAGCATGTGTAAATCCAATAAATCACCAAACTTAAAGCTGCGATAAATATCCTCATGATTGCCTTCGCTCCACGGGCGGATAGGTAACCATTCAAAGTAGGCTTGAGTGGCCGCGTCTTTACGGGCATCAAAATCACCTTCTCCTTCATTGTGATTCTCAGCACCATTTTTCCAAGTATCGTTGGCGACTTCATGGTCATCCCAAATCGCGATAAACGGAACCTTCGCGTGGATGTCTTGTAAATTGGGGTCGGTATGATATTGCGCATAGCGCGTTCGATAATCACTGAGGCTTAATAACTCACTTGCAGGCAAGACTTCGCGATCCATCTGTTGGGCATTTTCACTCGCGTAGCCCCCGCGACCATATTCGTATATGTAATCGCCAAGATGTAACAGTGCGTCAAGATCATCACGCTGCGCCGCCAACGCATAAACATTGAAAAAGCCTGCTGGATAGTTGGAACAAGAGACTACGGCTAATCTCACGGATTCAACATGGCCCTTTGGTAATGTTTTGGTTTGGCCAACTCGTGATGTTTGCTCGTTGGTCATAAAGCGGTAGTAATAGAGGGTCCCCGAGTCTAAGCCGATGGCGTCGACTTTGACGGTATAGTCACGCTTTGCATTGGTGACGGTATCGCCTGATGTGATCAACTGAGTAAATTGCGAATCCAGCGCGACTTCCCATGCAACAGTGACGTTTCCCTCGCTTTGTGGCGTGACTCGTGTCCATAAAATAACCGAGTCAGTTGATGGGTCACCACTGGCAATGCCATGTTCAAACGTGGCAGGGATACTGGTGTTGGTATCGTGCTTACACCCCATTAATCCATAAGACACGACAGCAGCCCCAAACCCTTTGGCTGATAATGTTAAAAAGCGGCGTCGTGACAGAGTATGTGTCATTTGTAACTTTCCTTGTAGGCAAATGATGAGAATTGGCATTGTCTGTGCCGTGCATGACATTGCGATTACATATCGATGAAACATTTTTAACTGATTGTATTTGAGTTATTTTCTTGAACTCTCTACTCATGACTCGATCTCCGCGCGCCTCTCTGAGTGCAATATAATCAGGCTGTGCTCATTTTGTTATGTTATATTGTAACAATTGTAGCGATGGATATAATTGAGAGACAAATGAGTATCAGAAATAGAAAACTACCCGTTACCGTGTTATCTGGTTTTCTCGGCGCAGGAAAAACCACCGTGCTGCGTCACCTGCTAGGCAATCGAGCCAATAAAAAAGTGGCGGTTATTGTCAATGACATGAGTGATATCAATATTGATAGCATGACGATTTCACAAGACGTCACGTTGAGGCGCAGTGAAGAGACATTAATTGCGCTGAGTAACGGTTGTATCTGTTGTACCCTGCGCGAAGATTTACTAAAAGAAGTCAGCCAATTGGCGAAGGCAGGGAAGTTCGACTATTTAGTGATTGAATCAACCGGAATTGCGGAACCTATGCCGATTGCCGAAACCTTTACGTTTACCGATGAGCAAGGTGTCTCGCTGTCTGATATAGCAGAGCTCGATACCATGGTCACGGTGGTCGATGGCGTCAATTTTCTGCGAGATTATGACGAAGCACGTGATTTACAAGAGACACAAGTCTCCTTAGACGAAGAGGATGAGCGTTGCGTCACCGACTTATTGATTGAGCAAGTGGAATTTGCCGATGTGATTGCGATCAGCAAAACCGACTTGATTGACGAGCATGAGGTGCAATGTTTAACTCGGGTATTGCGCCGCTTGAATGCGCACGCCAAGATTTTGCCTATTACTCATGGACATATCGACTTAGATGAGGTCATCGGGACTCAGCGCTTTAACTTCGCCAATGCTGAGCAATCGCCAGGCTGGTTAAGCGTGCTACGTGGCGAACAGCATTCTGAAGCCGATGAATACGGCATATCAAGCTTTACATTCACCGCAAGACGGCCATTTCATCCTCAACGCTTTTTTACGGCGCTTCACTCGTTGGATGACTTCGGTAAGTTATTGCGTTCAAAGGGTTTCTTCTGGCTAGCAAGTCGCCCTGATTTTGCCGGAACGTGGAGCCAAGCGGGCGGCGTAGCAAGGCATGGTTTTGGCGGCGTATTTTGGCACTCGGTAGATAAAGCTGGGTGGCCGACTGATCAACAGAGTCTCGCGGATATCGAGGCGATGTGGGTCGCTCCGTATGGTGACAAACGGCAAGAGTTGGTATTTATTGGGCAAGGTCTCGCTCAACAGGCACTCATTGATAGGCTTAATCATTGTTTATTGACCGATGACGAGTTAGCGCTGGGGGAAGCGGGGTGGCGAGATTGGCAAGACCCGTTCCCAGAATGGGAGGAAAGTGCATAAGCGCGTCTATTAACGTGTGCAAGTGAATGGCATCCCCGCAGTGTATGATTCAACGGGGCATTGCCACAATAAGTATCACACAGGCAGGTTAACGTAAATCGTATTGATAAAAGACCAAATCTAACCACTGATCAAATTTATGGGCGCAACGTACAACTTTGCCGCTATAGGTAAAGCCGACGTGTTCATGTAGTCGCATACTGGCGTGATTATCGCCATCAATCTCGGCCACTAAGGTAACAAAATTCCCTTGTTTCGCTTCTATCAGTAAGGCGTTGAGTAATTGTTTACCTACGCCTTTCCTCTGAGCTTCGGGTTTAATATAAATGCTATGCATCACGGTGTGTCGATAAGCTGGCTCTGGGCGAAAAGGTTCCAATGCCGCATAGCCAAGAATGTGTTCATCTGCCTCAAAGACTAAAATAGTCATGCCTGCTTGGGTCAAACGTTCAAACCAAGTTAATCGCTGTTCAACCGTGTGCAGGGTATCATCATAGGTTGCGGTGGTGTGTTCGACGGCATGGTTATAGATACTCACTATGGCAGCAACATCTTGGAGTGTGGCATATCTTATCAATTCTGTTCCCTCAAATTGAACGTGATGGAGTCAAAAACGCATGGGTTAGTCACCGATTATCACCCGTAAACCTAAGGTAATGGTTGTTGAATCTGGGCGGCGAACAAGGCGTTATATAATCATGACTGTTTAGCTCGCGCAACTGAAATGGTGCAAAACGATACGATGAATCATTGATGTGAACGAGATTACTTCCTATACAAGCAAGATATTTGTATAACTAGGGTGTATGCTTGTTGCATATAACGAGTTGAGATTCCTTGGTGAGCGTTGATCGCTTAAGGAGGCACGTGTCACACTCGTTAATATCCGTGATTTGCCAATACAGTAAGGAATAACAATGAATTATCTAGTCAATGAGTATCACATATCGTTAATTGGTATTTGGGTGGTACTAGCCACATGGATTGTTCAATGGGCAGTGGCGACGTTTGCCAAAGGGTCGCAAAAAGACGCGGTTCCCGGAAAAATAGACAGTAACCTTAGTCATGATTCTTTTGTGTTTCGTGCCCACCGCACATTTATGAACTCGTTAGAAAATGTCCCCGCTATGCTCGGGTTATCTTTCTTAGCGATATTTACTGGTGCCACGCCGTATTGGTGTGGGATTTGGATTTGTGTGTTTGCGATTGCACGAATTATCCATATGGGGCTGTATTACGCGATAGCGACGGAAAAAAATCCGAGCCCGCGTTCGTACTTTTTCCTAGTCGGTGTGGTGGCGATGATCGCAATGCTCGTTTTGTCCTTCCAAGCGGTGATTTAACCCTAGTTAAGTGAGGGTAAAGAGACAGATGAGTTGTTATAACATCACATAGTTATGTGTTTTTCTGTTAAAAATGTTGATTCGTGCAGTTTTGTGCATGTTACACGGACGAATAGGC
>JBQGON010000129.1:0-9968 GCA_052087065.1 Vibrio sp.
AAACGAAATAGCGCCGATGGTAGTGTGGGGTTTCCCCATGTGAGAGTAGGTCATTGCCAGGCTTGATTTTGAAAACCCCAGCTTTTTAGCTGGGTTTTTTTTCGTTTATAACCCGCCAGAAATAAAAGACTATTAGGCTTCCTAAAATCAGTACTACACATTTCTACGTATCGATTTATGGATCGAGATGTTAAATAAGGGTCGCCGAGGTTAAACGATAGTTGGTGAGATAAAAAAAAGCTGCGTAAGTCGCAGCTTTTTTATATAGACGGTTAGTTAGCGCAGAAAAGCAGGAATGCTTGCCTCAAAATCGGCGATCTCATCGGCATGTTGTAATGTCAGGCCGATACTATCTAGACCATTGAGTAAACAGTGGCGACGGAATTCATCGATTTCGAAGGTATAACTTTTGTCAGCCGTATTGACCGTCATGCTCTCCAAATCGACAGTAATTTTTGCCCCTTGATGATTCGCCACATAGGTGAACAGTTCATCCACTTGGTCATCAGAGAGTTTTACCGGGACCATCTGATTATTAATGGCATTACCGTAAAAAATATCGGCAAAACTTGGCGCGATGATTACTTGAATCCCGTAATCAGCAAGCGCCCATGGCGCGTGCTCTCGTGAAGAGCCACACCCAAAGTTTTCACGAGCAAGTAGGATACTCGCTCCTTGATATTGCGGTGCGTTTAAGACGAAATCCGGATTAGGTTGTTGACCGGCATCATCTAGAAAGCGCCAATCGTGAAATAGATGTTTGCCAAATCCAGTACGTGTCACTTTCTGCAAAAATTGCTTTGGAATAATTGCATCAGTGTCGACGTTCGCTGCATCAAGAGGGACGACTAACCCTGTATTTTGTTTAAATCCTGACATGTTAGAAATCCTTGTTAGTTAATGCTACGAATATCGACAAAGTGACCCGCAATCGCTGCTGCCGCTGCCATCGCTGGGCTGACTAGGTGGGTGCGACCTGCACGGCCTTGACGGCCTTCAAAGTTACGATTGGATGTGGACGCGCAACGTTCTTCTGGACCTAAACGATCGTTATTCATCGCCAAGCACATCGAGCAGCCAGGTAAGCGCCATTCAAACCCAGCAGCCAATAAGATTTTATCTAAACCTTCTTGTTCTGCCTGAGCTTTTACTTGTTCTGACCCTGGAACAATCAATGCTTGTACATGATCCGCGACATATTTTCCTTTTGCCACAGCCGCAGCAGCGCGTATGTCTTCAATACGCGAATTGGTACATGAACCGACAAAGACTTTATCGATGGGGTATTCGGACAGCTTAGTGCCACCTTGCAGCCCCATATATGCTAGTGCTTTCTCGGCTGATGCTTTTTCTACTGGATCGGTGAAGTCTTCAGGGGATGGAATAATGCCATCAATCGACATGACTTGCCCTGGGTTGGTTCCCCATGTAACTTGTGGGCGAATGTCGGCGGCATCAAGTGTCACGACGTGATCAAATTGCGCCCCTTCATCCGTTTTTAACGTTTTCCAGTAATCAACCGCTGCTTGCCAATTTTGACTATCAGGTGCATAGCGGCGATCTTTAATATAATCAAAGGTGGTGTCATCTGGGGCGATAAGTCCGGCCTTTGCTCCCAACTCAATCGCCATGTTACAGACGGTCATACGACCTTCCATAGACAGGTCACGTATCGCTTCACCACAGAACTCAACAACGTAGCCTGTACCACCCGCGGACGTTGTTTTACCGATGATTGCCAATACGATGTCTTTGGCTGTGATGCCTTCGGCGACTTTGCCTTTCACTTCTATTTTCATCGTTTTGGCACGAGCTTGCTTCAATGTCTGTGTCGCGAGAACGTGTTCTACCTCAGAGGTACCAATACCAAATGCCAGTGAGCCAAAGGCACCGTGTGTGGCCGTATGGGAATCGCCACACACAATGGTCATGCCCGGTAGCGTAATACCCAGCTCTGGCCCCATGACATGCACAATACCTTGGTATTTATGGTTGATATCAAACAGAGTAACGCCGAATTCTTCGCAGTTTTTCGACAACGTTTCCATTTGGATACGAGCCATTTCACCAGAGGCATTGATGTCTTTGGTCGTGGTGGAGACGTTATGATCCATAGTGGCAAAGGTTTTGCTCACTTGGCGAACTGGACGACCTTTTTCACGCAGCCCATCAAACGCTTGCGGTGACGTCACTTCATGGACTAAGTGGCGATCGATGTACAAAATTGGAGTTTCACCCGCGGCTTCGACGGCAATATGGGCATCGTATATTTTTTCGTATAGTGTTTTTGCTTGTGACATTGCTGTATTCCTTTAACTCGCAGAGTAGAGAGCTGCAAGCAGCCCTCACTTATTATTGGTTAGAAATATAATTGGCGATGATGTCGCCCATTTCACTGGTAGACAGTGCGGGTTGATCACTCGCCAGATCGCCAGTTAGCTGTCCGGCTGCGAGCGCTTTACCAACAGCGGCTTCAATATCTTGCGCCGCTTGTTCTTCGCCTAAGCTATAACGCAACATCAATGCAGCGGATAGAATCTGTGCGACTGGATTGGCAATGTTTTTACCTGCGATGTCAGGAGCACTGCCACCTGCCGGTTCAAATAGTCCAAATTTGCTCTCGTTAATACTTGCTGACGGTAGCATGCCCATAGAGCCAGTAATCATCGCACACTCATCGGATAGAATGTCACCAAACAAGTTTGAACATAGAACCACATCAAATTGGGCTGGATCTTTGATTAGCTGCATCGTCGCATTATCGATGTACATGTGGGTCAGTTCGACCTCTGGATAGTCTTTTGCTATCTCAGTGACGACTTCACGCCATAGGATAGAACTTTGCAGTACGTTCGCTTTATCAATCGAGCATACTTTCTTTGTTCTTAGTTGAGCCGATTCAAAGGCAATACGCGCAATACGCTCGATCTCGTAGCGATGGTAGACTTCAGTATCAAAGGCTTTTTCGTCGGCTCCAGAGCCTTCGCGACCTTTGGGCTGTCCGAAGTAAATGCCACCAGTGAGTTCACGCACTACCACGATATCAAAGCCTGCGGCTGAAATATCAGCACGTAGAGGAGAAAAGCCCTCTAATCCAGTGTGAATCTGCGCTGGACGCAGATTACAAAACAGCTGGAAGTGTTTGCGCAAGGGGAGTAATGCGCCTCGTTCTGGCTGATCATTCGGTGGCAAGTCTGCCCATTTAGGCCCGCCAACTGAACCAAACAGAATAGCATCTGATTCTTCACATGCTGCGAGTGTGCTATCTGGAAGTGGCTTGCCATGGTTATCAATGGCAATACCCCCTATGTCGTATTCGGCACGCTCGAACGTCAGTGGGTATTTCTTTTCAATCGCGTCCAAAACTTTGTTCGCTTGTTGCATTACTTCTGGGCCAATCCCGTCTCCCGGCAAAACGGCGATTTTATGTGTTGTGTTTGTCATGCGAATCCTATTCGTCTTAATTGTTTTTTATTTTTATGCTTCAGTGCATTGGCGCTGTTTAATTTGTTCGATTTCATCAGCACGATGTAAGCTGTTAATGACATGCAACAGCGCTTCTCCTGCGGCCTCTACAATATCTGTTGAGACGCCGGTTCCATGATATTTGCGTCCTTTATAGTTAGCAATAATATCGGCCTGTCCCAGTCCATCTTCGCCTTCGCCTTTGGCGGTTAAATCGAATTTATCTAGGGTGATGTCGTAGCCAGTAACACGGTAGATACATTGGTATAAAGCATCCACTGGGCCATTTCCGACTGCCGCTTCACACTTCTCTTCATCACCACACTGTAGCTTGATACTGGTTGTCGCCATTACACTACCAGATTGCACACTCAAATAGTTCAATTTAAAGAAATCATCTTCATCACGTAGATTTGAGAAGTACATTAGTGATTCAAGGTCATAATCGAACACTTGGCCTTTTTTATCTGCCAATTTTAGAAAACTTTCATACAGCGCATCTAGGTTATAGTCGCCATCTTGATAGCCTAGTGTGGCCATATGGCTTTTCACAGCAGCACGACCACTACGACTGGTCAAATTTAGTCCTTGATTCTTAAGACCAATAGATTCAGGTGTCATGATCTCATAGGTGTTCTTGTTTTTTAGCATGCCATCTTGGTGTATTCCTGAAGAGTGGCTAAAGGCGTTCGCACCGACGATCGCTTTATTGCTTTGAATCGGCATGTTACACAACTGACTGACCAACTTACTGGTACGGCTGATTTCTTTGGAGTTGATATTGGTGGAGGCAGAGAAAAAGTCAGCGCGCGTTTGCAAAATCATCGCCACTTCTTCTAATGCTGTGTTACCTGCGCGTTCACCCAGCCCATTAATTGTGCCTTCTACTTGGCGAGCACCGGCTTGAACAGCTGCGATGGAGTTTGCTACAGACAAACCTAAGTCATCATGACAATGGACCGAAATGACTGCTTGATCGATGTTGGGTACTCGATTGAAAAGCTGTTCAATAATATGGCCAAATTCGCTCGGAATGGTATAGCCGACGGTATCTGGAATGTTGATGGTTTTCGCGCCAGCGTTAATAGCGGCTTCAACAATACGGCATAAGTTATCAATTGGAGTTCGGCCAGCATCTTCACAAGAGAATTCGACATCATTGGTGTACTTAAGCGCATGTTTAATGGATTTGGTCGCCATATCAAGTACATCATCAAAGGTGCGGCGTAGCTTATCTTGCACATGAATGGTGGAGGTCGATAGGAAAGTATGGATGCGGAATTCATCCGCGGATTTTAGCGCTTCACCTGCAGCATCAATGTCTTTCTCAACGGCACGAGCAAGCGCACAGATACGGCTATCTTTGATGTTTTCCGCAATAGTTTTTACGGAGTTAAAATCACCAGGTGATGATACGGGAAAACCGGCTTCAATCACATCAATCCCAAGGCGCTCCAGCGCGAAGGCAATCTGTAATTTTTCTTTGACGGTTAGGCTGGCTGATAGTGCCTGTTCACCATCACGTAGCGTTGTATCAAATAATATGACCTGATCGTTCATGTTCGCGTCCTCGTTGAGATTGTCGTGTGCTTCCTGAATTTAGTTATAAAAAAACCCGCTTATTCAGCGGGTTTTTGTAATTCTGTTTAGTGGCGTTTTTCGCCCACAGCCTACCCGCGCGATGATTTCACGATAAGGAGGAGGTTGAGGAGCTGAGAAAAACGAATTGTCATAGTGATCAATATTCCACAAAATTTATTTACTAGATTAGTACCGCACTCTGTATGTTTCGTCAACCCTAAAGGTGTTTTTTTTGTCCAAATATTTATTCATAATGGGATCATATTCCTTGCACAAGGAATATCGACGTTAAAAAAGATAACTTAATGAATCAGTAGGCATAATCAAGGTTATGACAGGAAGTGTCGTTAAAAACACAAAAAATTCAGGGTTTAAGCTTCATAACATCGACAAAAAAGAGTCACGGCTTTGTCATATCCATTCACTAACGTTAATAGTGTTCGAATCCACATTGGCCATGTTAGGAAAGGAGTACATGCATCATGAGAGTGATTCAGCCTATTGCTAAACTCGACTTGGTATTGTCATCTTTTTGTTTACAACATCGTTATAGTCATACCATGGCACGTTTTAGTCGCGCAATTTCACATACGGGTGATGGACACTTATATGCGATGTTCGCCATGCTCGCTTGGCTGCTTGATAGCACTCATGGCAAAGGATTTGTCGTTAGTGGATTGCTCGCTTTTGCTATTGAGCTGCCGTTGTATTGGATTTTAAAAAACAGTTTTCAGCGCCGTCGCCCACAAGAGTTATCTCCGTTACTCACGGCATTTATTACCCCTTCTGATCGCTATAGCTTACCTTCAGGTCATACCGCTGCCGCATTTTTAATGGTGACGATCATTAGCCATTTTTATCCCGATCTTACTATTCTGATGGTGTTATGGGGGCTTAGTGTCGGCAGCTCTCGTATTTTATTGGGGGTACACTTCCTTAGTGACGTTATTATTGGTGCGCTATTAGGGAATGTGTGCGCCTTGATTTCTCTATTCTTGGCGGAGAGTCACCTGTGAAAATCTTGTATGGTGTGCAGGGCACTGGTAATGGACATATAGCTAGAGCGCGAGCCATGTGTCACGCCTTACGCCGACATAATCAAGTGGATGTCGATTTCCTCTTTACTGGGCGTGAAGCCGCTAAATATTTTTCCATGGAAGATTTTGGTGATTATCAAACTCGGCAGGGGATGACGTTTTTAACTAAGAATGGCAAGGTGGATTACGCCAAAACAGTCATGAATAATAACATGCTGCGTGTTTATCAAGACATCCAAGAATTGGATCTTTCCTTGTATGATTTAGTGCTCAACGATTTTGAACCCATTTCGGCTTGGGCTGCGAAACATCAGCGCATTCCTGCTATTAGTATCAGTCATCAAAATGCCTTTCGTTATAACGTGCCACTCAAAGGAGCGAGTTGGCTTGATAAAATGATCATGCAACATTTTTCGCCCGCTGATCATCATATTGGTCTGCATTGGTATCACTTTGATCAGCCTATTCTACCGCCGATTATTGATATGACACAACGACCGCCATGTATTGAAAATTTCTTTCTTATTTATTTGCCATTCGAGTTGCTTAACGATGTGATTAACTTAGTTGAGCGTTTTTCTCATCAATCATTCATTTGCTACCATCCTGATGTAATAGAGGTCACCTTTTGCAGAAATCTACAATTGCGGCCCTTGTGTCGTGATGGCTTCCAAGAGCATTTACGCTCTTGTGCTGGCGTTATTGCTAATGGAGGCTTTGAGCTAGCCTCAGAAGCCTTATCGTTAGGTAAAAAAATGCTACTCAAGCCATTGAGTGGTCAATTTGAGCAGCAAAGTAATGTCGCAACATTAGAGCATCTCGGTTTTGCGTCGACCATGGATTATTTAGACCCTTCAGCGGTGCGGCAATGGATTGATGAACCCCTTGGGGAACGAGTGATTTATCCCAATGTTGCTCATGCTATTTCTGACTGGGTGATCGAGGGAGATTGGAAGAATCAAGACCGATTATTTGAGTCTTTATGGGGCCAAGTAAACTTCCCTCACCGAACTGACTTGCATGGTGATTTTGTGGTGTGTTGAATATGTGCTGTCCGTTTTTGGAATGAATCTCACCCTATTTTCCTTCTATATATTTTTTATATGAATGTATGTTAATGCTTTTCTCATCCTCCTTCGCGCCAGAGAAATCGCCATTATTTTGATGGCGCTCACCATTTATATTTTTTTACAATTTGTTAATTCTTTGAATTAAATAACATTTAATTAATGCTGTTATAAAATAACATTACTTTTTATCAATCGTCTTGCCATTCGTATACGAATTAGTTGATAGTAAGCTCAAAAGTTAATTCACCTAATAAATAATACTGACCCAGGTTATCTATTCCTATTTTACGTTCGGATCTTGTATCCATCCGTCCCTAGTTGATTAACGCGAGTTGCTCAACCTTCCCGAGAGAGGCGTAGCCCAGTTATGTTAGAAAAAGTAGAAAATCAAGATGCGATGAGTGCCATCGCTAGCTATCGAATGGAAAGCACGTTACGAGGTGTCGATTTAAATTTATTAACTGTGTTTGATGCAGTGATGCAGGAACAAAATATTACCAGGGCAGCGCATAATCTAAACATGTCGCAACCTGCGGTGAGTAATGCAGTGGCGCGTTTAAAAGTGATGTTTAATGATGAATTATTCATGCGTCAAGGTCGCGGTATTCAACCAACACAGCGAGCTCGTCAATTATTTGGTCCGATACGACAAGCTCTGCAATTGATCCGTAATGAATTACCGAGTTCAGTGTTCTCTCCAGAGAGCTCCACACGATTGTTCAAATTGGGTATATGCAGTCCATGTGATATTCGTTTTGCGCCTAAAATCATGTCATCATTACTAGAACAAGCCCCTAACGTACAGTTACACCTTGATGCAGAATTTGACCGTCAAATTGCCGAACGTATGCGTTATCAAGAAATCGACTTTGTGATTGATTATGCGCGTTTTGATGATCAAGGTTTTTCCAGTGTCGAAATCTTCCGTGATGAACTTGTGGTTGTTGCATCGAAACATCACCCACGAATAAATGGTGATATTACACGCGACGCGTTGTTTACTGAAAAACATGCCAAATTGTCGAAGGTTCATGGTCTGCGTAGCTTCTCGGAACAAGCCTATCGTTCTTTAGATTGCCACGTCAGTTATGAGGGCACCAGCCTAAGCAATGTCTTGTATGTTGTGAGTCAATCTGAACTTGTCACAATTGCGCCTCGTTGGATGGTTGAACACTCGGCGAATAAAGATCAATTGCAAGTGGTGCAATGCCCATTTGAAAATGTGAATATCAGTGGATATCTAAGCTGGCATGAATCTAGTGAGAAAGATAAAGGTCATATCTGGCTACGTGATCAATTAATGGTGGTGTGTGGTGATGTCGTCGCGAACGACTGAATATGTTCAATAGTGTGAGCAAACCCAAGTATCCTAGCGGCACTTGGGTTTTTTTACTTTATAATTAAGTGTTCACTATGGACACAAGTTGCCTTTTTAGACTGTCTCTGTAAACTGTGCCGCCTTGTGATGCCTGTCGTTTAGGCCCCTATGGTAGGAATGAGATGACTGAAACAGATTTTCATATTGTAAAAAAAATTCGTCAAAATGTACGAGACCATGCTGATCGCAGTGCCATGCAGTACTTATTTGCGCATCAATGGCACGATATTTCTTGGGCCGACGTCGGATCACAGCTTGATTCACTGTCGCTGGCGTTACTCAGCGCTGGTATACAAGTGCAAGAGAAAATCGGGATTATGGCGACGAATGAACCACGCTGGACGCTTACCGATATCGCCGCGATGCAAGTCCGTGCTGTCGTTGTTCCTATCTATCCTACCAGCCCATTAAGCCAAGCCGAATATATTGCTCGCAATGCGGATATTAAAGTGATGTTCGTCAATGGCCAAGATCAGCTCGACATGATGTTAGCTTTATATCCGGCGTTGCCCATGTTGGAACGTATTGTCGTGATGAATGATGAACTTGCGCTTCCCGAAATGGAGTATGTACAAAGCTGGCAGTCGTTTATTGATATGGGACGAGTGAGCGATAATACAGAATTGAATGCTCGCTTAAACGCGGTGCAACAAACCGATCTTTTTACACTGATTTATACATCAGGGACGACAGGAGAGCCAAAAGGCGTGATGCTCAATCATCATAACCTCAATGCGCAGTTGTTCGGCCATGATGAACGTATCAATATTACAACCGACGATGTTTCTTTATGTTTCCTACCTTTATCTCATGTGTTTGAGCGCGCCTGGAGCTTATACGTACTGTATAAAGGGGCAAAGAACTGTTACTTGCAAGATGTACGTTTTGTCCGTGAGGCCCTGCAGCAGGTGGCTCCTCATTTGATGTGTGCGGTGCCTCGTTTCTACGAAAAAATCCATTCGGCTATTCATGAAAAGGTCTCGCATTCATCTTGGCTGAAAAGAACCCTTTTCCATTGGGCTTTGAAAGTGGGTGGGCAGGTCACAGTGATGCAACAGAAGCAGCGCCGCTTGAATCCTTGGTTAGCACTCAATCACGCACTGGCTGATCGTCTTGTGTTAAGCAAGTTACGAGATCTCCTCGGTGGCCGTATACGCTTAATGCCGTGTGGCGGAGCCAAGTTAGACGCTGAAATCGGGCGATTTTTTCACGCCATCGGCATTAACGTGAAGCTAGGGTATGGTATGACGGAAACGACTGCGACGATTTCTTGTTGGTCTGATCACACCTTCGATGCCAATTCCATTGGCGATGTGATGCCGAATGTTGCGGTAAAAATAGGGGCCGATAATGAAATTCTCGTGAAAGGTCCTATTGTAATGCAAGGGTATTACAAATTACCTCAAGCCACCCATCAAGCTTTTGTTGAAGAGGGAT
>JBQGON010000130.1:0-9876 GCA_052087065.1 Vibrio sp.
GGGGATGAAACGTCGTTTAATGATTGCACGAGCATTAATGCATGAACCTGAGCTGCTGATTTTAGATGAGCCGACTGCTGGGGTGGATATCGAGTTACGCCGCTCAATGTGGGAATTCATCGAACGGATTAACCGTGAAAATGGAATAACTATCATTTTAACCACCCACTATTTAGAAGAAGCGGAAAGTCTCTGTCGTCACATTGGTATTATTCATCATGGTGAATTGATTGAAAATACCACGATGAAAGCGTTGCTCGGTAAGCTTGCTGTAGAAACCTTTATACTTGATGTCGACAATATTGAAGCACTGGGTGAGCTAGACGGGGTTCGTAAACAAACCATTACTAACGGTTCGATTGAAATAGAATTAGAAAAATCTCAAGGCTTGAATCACGTATTTGCTCAGCTTACTGAGAAAAATATTACTGTGTTATCAATGCGCAATAAAGCGAACCGTTTAGAAGAATTGTTTGTCGGTATTATTAACGGAGAAAGGTAGTCAGCGTTATGTATCAAATATATTGGACTGCTTTTTGCAGTTTATTACGAAAAGAAATTAAGCGTTTTATGCGTATATGGGTGCAAACCATTGTACCGCCGGCGATTACAATGACGCTTTATTTTATTATTTTTGGTAATTTGATTGGCTCTCGTATTGGTCAAATGCATGGTTTTAGCTATATGGAATATATTGTTCCTGGTTTAATCATGATGTCAGTTATCACTAACTCATATTCTAATGTGGCTTCCTCATTTTTTAGCGCTAAGTTTCAGAAAAATATAGAAGAATTACTAATTGCTCCTGTCCCTACTTATGTGATTATTTTGGGGTATGTGATGGGCGGTGTATGTCGAGGATTACTGATTGGTGTATTGGTGACAGGCGTTTCTCTGTTCTTTGTCGATCTCCAAGTTCAGCATTGGTGGATAATCGTCGCCACTGTATTTATGACCTCAGTGGTGTTTGCTCTAGGTGGTCTAATCAATGCGATTTTTGCGCGTTCATTTGATGATATTTCTATCGTACCTACCTTTGTGTTAACGCCATTGACCTATCTAGGTGGGGTGTTTTATTCCATCAGCCTGCTGCCTGAAGTTTGGCAAGGGGTCTCAAAAATTAATCCGATCGTTTATATGGTCAACGCATTCCGTTATGGATTTTTAGGTGTGTCTGATGTGGCGATTAGTACATCGTTTGGTGTGCTTGTTATGTTCGTGGTCGCATTATATAGCGTGTGTCATTACTTATTGGCCAAAGGGCGCGGTATTCGTAGCTAAGTGAGTTTAGTGACTCACCACGATAAAAAAGGCCACCGAGCAAGGTGGCCTTTTATTATAGTATCCCGATCATTGTGCGTTGACTGAAGGGTCTTCTGGTTTTGTCTCTGAACTTAAATCAATAACTTGGTTATCGATTAAGCGGACGTCGCTGAGGTAAGCGGACATCAGAATCACGACTTGTGTACTGGCATCGGTAATGGGTTCTAATGTTTTTGCATCGCGAATATGAATTTCGTCCGGCTCAATATCTGCGGCACGCAATTGGTCTTGCGCATCTTCTATCAAGGATTCAAAATCACGGCGTCCACCGCGGACTGCATTGCAGACCCAACGCATGGTTCGAGAGATTGCTGGGGCGCGTTGACGATCATCGATTGATAAACGATTATTGCGTGAACTCATCGCTAAGCCATCAATTTCACGTGCGGTAGGAACATTAATGATGGTGATGTCCATACACAGATCAGTCACCATCTGACGAATTATCGCCAGTTGCTGATAGTCTTTTTCACCAAAACAAGCAACATCGGGCTGTACAATATTGAACAGCTTACCGACGATGGTAGTCACACCACGAAAATGTCCGGGTCGAGCCGCACCTTCTAGAATAGAAGATAATCCCGGCACATCAATATAAGTCTGTTTATCCATACCTTGCGGATACATCATATCAGGGGTTGGCGTAAACACTAATGTTGCCCCTGATTGTTCTAGCTTGTGCAAATCGTCTTCAAGCGTGCGAGGGTAACGAT
Source organism: Vibrio sp. (assembly GCA_052087065.1). Taxonomy (GTDB): domain Bacteria; phylum Pseudomonadota; class Gammaproteobacteria; order Enterobacterales; family Vibrionaceae; genus Vibrio. The sequence goes on from JBQGON010000130.1 coordinate 2,037, forward strand.
TCAAGTCATCTTTATTATCAAACTGCATCGGATTCACGAAGATACTCACGATGACGATGTCCGCTTGCTCATGCGCTTTTTTGACTAAGTTTAAATGACCTTCATGCAGATTGCCCATGGTGGGGACCAAGGCAATACGGTGTCCATCTTTCTTAAAGCGTTTGATTTGTTCACGCAGGGCTGAGATTTCAGCATAAGTTTGCATGCATGACTCCTTAAGCTAGGGTATGTTCAGCGTCAGGGAATGTTCCCTTGGCTACTTCATCAATGTATTGGGCAACAGCCTGTCTCATATCGCCACTTTGCGCCAAATAGTTTTTTGAAAACTTCGGGATATAGTTAGCGGAAATGCCGAACATGTCGTGCATGACGAGTATTTGCCCGTCAGTATGACTGCCTGCACCAATGCCAATCACCGGAATGGTTAAGGCTTGGGTGATGGTTGCTGCTAAACTGGCTGGTACGCATTCAAGCACCAGCATTTGTGCGCCAGCTTGTTCGAGAATCAGCGCATCATTTAATAAACGGTCTGCTTGAACTTGTTCTTTTCCTTGAACCTTGTAGCCACCATAGATGTTGACAGACTGCGGCAATAATCCAAGGTGTGCACAGACAGGAACTGAGCGCTGAGTCAGAGTTGTAATGGTCTCGGCTAGCCACGCGCCGCCTTCAATCTTGACCATATTGGCACCCGCTTGCATCAAGGGCGCCGCATTTTGACAAGCCTCTTGAGGGGTGGCATAACTCATAAAGGGCATATCTGCCATTAATAAGCAGTTCGGACTGCCTTTGCGCACGGCGCGAGTATGATAAGCGATCTGCTCAATGCTGACCGATAACGTGTCATTATGTCCATGTAAGACCATACCCAGTGAGTCACCGACGAGAATGACTGGCATCTCTTGGCTTTCAAATAGTTGGGCGAAGCTTGCGTCGTAAGCGGTGACGCTGGCAAATTTATGCCCCTGCGCCTTCCATTTGCGCAGGTCATTGATTGTGATTGGTTTCATGATGTTTGATTCCTTACTCGTTGGCGAAACTAGTCACGCCAAATACTCAAACCATTACGTGGTACTGTTGTTAGTACAGATTGGAGTGAGACTCCATCAGGAAGTTGTAATTCAGGGGCAATTTCAGCCAGTGGATAGAGAACAAACTCCCTTTGTTTCATTCCATAATGAGGAACAGTTAACCGCTCATTGTCGAGGGTGTGCTGTCCATAGAGAATAATATCTAAATCTAAAGTTCGTGGGCCCCATCGCTCATCCTTACGCACTCGGCCGTGTTCTAGTTCAATCGATTGAGTGCAGTTTAACAATTCAATCGGTGACAAATCCGTTTGGATTTCCACCACGGCATTGATGTAGTCTGGTTGATCTTGTGGGCCCATCGGGGTACTACTGTACAGGGAAGAAGCCTGCATAAACTGCGACTGAGGCAGAGTTTTTAATGCTTCAATCGCGAGTTGTGTTTGTTGCACTGGATTACTTAAGTTACTGCCGATAGCAATGTATACAGTGATCATGAATCGGTTTTACTCTTTTTCTTTTTATGCGGCGTTTTGCGGCGGCGAGGACGAGTCTTGTTGGATTTACTTTTACCAAGATCGTTGACCAAGGTTTCACGCACCGTTCGTCCTGATGATTGAAAACTATCCCACCATTTCGCCAGCTCTTGGGTTTCTCCGCCTTCGATTTCCCCACGCATTTGCAAGAAATCAAAACCAGCGCGGAATTTGTTTAATTCCATCAGTCGGAATGCACGTTTGCCATTGCGACGTGGTAGGCGCAATTGTAATTGCCAGATCTCACGAATGGTTGAGGTATGACGACGCGGTATCGCAATACTTTTTACCATACGATCAAGAATACGGTTACTGGCTTCCATGACGGCATCATAATGATTGAGCTCGTTCTCATCCATCAATTGCTGAGCCAGCTCCATCATTGGATACCATAGCATTGCTGCAAACATAAACGCTGGATTGATGCGTTTGTTATCTTCAATGCGTAAGTCAGTAGAGTCGAGAGACAAATCCAACATTTGTTCGGTTAAGCTTTCATGCTCTTCGGTAAAGTGTTCCGCGACGACAGGGAACAATTGCTGAAACAGTTGGTATTCACGCATTAAGTGATAAGTTTCTAAACCATGACCCGCTTGCAGGAGCTTTAATGATTCCTCATAAAGACGCGCAGAAGGAATATCGCGGAGCAACGGAGCTAAACGTTCAATAGGTTCTGCGGTATCTTCTTCGATATCAAAGTCTAATTTAGCGGCAAATCGAATAGCACGAAGCATGCGAACTGGGTCTTCGCGGTAGCGTGTTTCAGGATCACCAATTAAGCGAACAAGACGGTCTTCAAGATCTTCGACGCCACCGGCGTAGTCATGAATGCTGAAGTCGGCAATGTTGTAATACATCGCATTAATGGTGAAATCACGGCGCTCGGCATCTTCGTCTTTGGTGCCATAGACATTATCGCGCAGTAACATGCCTTGCTCTGATTGTGAGGAGAGCTGAGGAGTATCTTGCTCGACATGGTGACCACGGAAGGTGGCGACTTCAATAATATCGCGCCCAAACATGATGTGCGCTAAACGAAAGCGACGACCGATAAGGCGACAGTTACGAAATAGCTGACGAATTTGCTCAGGGGTCGCATTGGTTGTCACATCAAAATCTTTTGGCGTGCCGTTAAGCAGCAGATCGCGGACACCACCGCCCACTAGGTATGCTTCATATCCAGCGCCATGCAATCGATATAGCACTTTTAGAGCATTTTCACTGATCGACTTGCGTGACACGCTGTGTTCTTCACGTGTGATTATGTTCAACGCTAAGTTGGGATATACGCGATGTTCGCGAGTTTGTAAATCTTTGTTATTCATCTGTATTCAGCAATGATTAATTGGGCGGATTTCACGTCTCTGACTCAAATGCATTGTGACGGAAACGGCGCGAATTAGTGGCTAATAATAGCCTAGTCAATCCCATTTGAGAATCATACGATGATATGGTTCTCTGTGGGTAATTGTTGTATGCACCAGTGATGGATACCCCATTGCAGCATCTGCTCAATAGTGCCGCTGTGAAAATTTTCCGGCAAATCAAAGCCTAAAAATGTCATAGCACGCATTAATGTGGATTTTGCTTGTTTTGGATCAATGGGTTGTGCATGATTTTGTTTAGAAAACTTTTTTCCACTGTCATCCATCGCTAAGGGTAGATGAAGGTAACGAACCGGCGATTGTCTTAGTGTGTGATACAAGCTGATCTGCCGTCCTGTTGGTTCGATTAAATCGGCACCACGTACCACTTCCGTGACCCCTTGCGCGATGTCGTCAATGACGACGGCAAGATTATAGGCAAAATGGCCGTCACGACGTTTAATAATAAAATCTTCGTGAGCGAGCATTTTAGGAATGCTAACGTTTCCTTGGTGTAAATCAGGGAACGACTCTACAGGATTCTGCATAAATAAGCGAATGGCATGATGTGGCGAAGGGGCAAGCGCACGTTGTCGGCAGAGCCCTGAATAGAATCCACCATTTGCTTTAATTTGCTTGCGTGTGCATTGACAGTAGTAGGCTTGGCCGTTTGTTAACCATTCATCAATTTGTGCTTGATAGTGAGCGTGGCGCTGACTTTGATAGACGATATCGCCATCCCATTCAAGACCAAATTGCTCTAAGGTATGTAAAATATGAGTCGCAGCGCCAGGCATTTCCCGAGGAGGATCGAGATCCTCGATGCGGATTAACCATCGTCCGTGTTGGGCTTTCGCCTGAAAGTAACTGCCTAAAGCGGCGACAAGCGAGCCAAAGTGGAGTAAACCGGATGGAGAGGGAGCAAAGCGACCAACGTAATTCATAACTTGTACTGGATAATAAATACGACCAAAGACCCATTATAACGGAACAAGCGTTCAGGTGCAGCTTTACTGCGTTTTCATAAGAAAAATGGGAGCTCAAGGCTCCCATTTTCTGCAGCGATTAACCTAACATTTGCTTTTCTTTAATTTCAGCTAATGTCTTACAGTCAATACATAAATCTGCGGTTGGTCGCGCCTCAAGACGACGCACACCTATTTCTACACCACATGACTCACAGAAGCCAAAGTCATCTTCGGTAATTTTATCGAGTGTTTTCTCGATTTTTTTAATTAGACGACGTTCGCGGTCACGGTTACGTAATTCTAGGCTAAATTCTTCTTCTTGTGATGCACGGTCTACAGGATCTGGGAAGTTAGATGCTTCATCCTGCATATGGTGCACAGTGCGATTGACTTCAGCTCTTAATTGGTCACGCCAAGCTGCGAGAATTTTTGTAAAGTGAGCTAGTTGTTCAGGTGACATGTACTCTTCACCTGGTTTTTCTTGGTATGGCTCAACACCAGCAATGGCTAGGATGCCTAGCGTTTTCTTTTTGGACTCTAGCATAAAGCATCTCCTACTAACACCTAGTCAACTGCATAAGCAGCATTATTTAAGGCGGGTATCTATAGCAAAAAGAAGATAGAGTAGCAATTACTCATTTTCAAAATTGTCGCAGGTGTAAACCTATTAACAAGTTTCTGGTATACGAGTCATGAATTCTAGCGGAGAAATTAAGGTGATTTCATCCTGCGAGAATATGGCTTTGTAACAAAGCACCTCAACACCAGCTTCTAGTGCCATTAATAATAATTGTGAATAATCCGCGTCTATATGGAGCGCAGGAGAGACTTTTTCAATCCCTGAATGCAAAACAGCATACAAAAGTACGGCTCTGCTTCCACTTTTTGCTACATCCATGAGTTCACGTAGATGTTTTTGTCCCCGCTTGGTAACGGTATCAGGGAAAAAACCTTGCCCTATATTGGCGTCTTTGTTGGAGTTTGCCAAATTATTTTCATCAAGAAGAGTCACACTTTTGACTTCTACATAGCAAGGCGCGCGATTTTCATCTGTTAATAAGATATCAATGCGGCTATTTTCCTGACCGTAACGAACTTCTGTGGCTAAATTATCGTAGCCTTGTAGCTCGGTGATGATGCCATTGTTAATTGCTTCAACGACGAGGTGATTGGCGAGGCTAGTATTGACGACAATATGATGACCATCGAGAGTCTCTGTGATTTGCCAACTATTGGGGTACTTTCGTTTTGGGTTATCGGATGTTGAATACCAGACTGTCGAGCCGGGGTCGGCGCAGCCAGTCATCGCGCCAGTGTTCGCGCAGTGCATCGTGATGGATTGATGATCCTCGGTGATCACATCGGCAAGAAAGCGTTTATAACGCTGGATCAGTGTTGCGCGCTGTAATGGCGGTGAGAAATGCATAATTAGGTCCAGTGGCTGTATTTATACTGTTTTTCTGTACAATAGTCTGGGTATTTAACCACAAGGAGTTGGACTTGTCACAGTTGCCGATTATTGACGTTTTACCTAAGTTGCTGACCGCCTTGTCCCAGTCATCGCAAATTATTTTAAAAGCGCCTCCGGGAGCGGGTAAATCCACTCATTTTCCATTGTCTCTGCTCAATGCGGGGATTGTTGATGGAAAAATTATTATGTTGGAGCCGCGTCGGTTGGCGGTTCGTAACATCGCTCATTACCTTGCCTCGCAACTCAATGAAGCGGTCGGTGAGCGAGTGGGTTACAGAATGCGTGGTGAGCAAAAAGTCGGGCCTAATACTCAACTTGAAATCGTCACCGAAGGGGTGATGATGCGTTTGTTGCAACAAGATCCCGAATTGAGCGGTATTGGGTGCCTGATTTTCGATGAATTTCATGAGCGCAGTTTACCAGCGGATACTGCCCTGGCATTTAGTTTGGAATCCCAAGCCGTATTTCGTGATGATCTCAAGATTGTCGTGATGTCAGCCACTCTTGAGTCGATGCAATTTCAGGATGTGCTCCCACAAGCGACGTATATTGAATCGCAAGGTCGTGAGTTTCCCGTTGATATCCATTATCGACCGCTCAAAGTCAATGAGCGTTTACTGGTCGTCATGGCGAATCAAATCCAGCAGTTGATGGCGCGAGAGTCCGGGTCTTTGTTGGCGTTTCTTCCAGGCGTTGGTGCCATTCGTCATTTACAAGAATTACTCTCGGAGCGCTTATCTAGCGATATTGATGTCTGTCCTTTATACGGTCAACTGTCGATGCAAGCACAGCAGCAGGCCATTACTCCAGCACTCGGCTCACGGCGTAAGGTTGTATTAGCCACGAATATAGCGGAGACGTCTTTGACGATTGAAGGCATTCATATGGTCGTCGATAGTGGATTGGAAAAAATCGCGCGCTTTGATTTACGTACAGGAATTACTCGCTTAGACGAAGTCTCGATTGCACAGTCGTCAGCCCAGCAACGAGCTGGGCGAGCAGGACGTTTAGCGGCGGGGCTGTGCGTGCGGATGTACAGTGAAAGCCACTATCATCAACAGCCGACGATGCCTGTCCCTGCAATTTTACAGAGTGATTTAAGCGGATTAGCGCTCGATATTGCCCAATGGGGCGCGGCGACTCCCCATGAGTTAGCGTGGATAAATCCGCCCTCTGATACAGCATTTGAGCATGGACGCTCTGTGCTGCGTCGCTTGGGTTTGATGAATGCTGATAACCAATTAACATCTTTGGGGCATGCTGCTCAGCAGTTTGCTATGGAACCACGCATGGCTGCGATGCTGTTGAAGGCACAAGAGAGCCCGTTATTAGGGAGTGCGATTGCTTTAGCGACGTTGTTAGAAGAGCCTGAAAAAAACACACTTGATATGCGCGATAGTTTACTGCGTTGGCAAGGTGGTCAGCATGCTAAGCAGTCGCGTTTGCATGCCAGAGCTAAACAATTAGCGGCGATGCTTGAATGCGACTTTGTGTTGCCTAACATTGATAGCGATTCACTTGCTATGGTTGCGTGTCTCGCTTTTCCCGATCGTATCGCTCAATCTCGCGGCGCTCAAAATGGTCGTTTTTTGTTAAGTAATGGTCATGGTGCTGAACTGGTGAATGCCGATTCTTTCACCAATAGCGACTATTTGGTCGCGTTGGATATCATGCGTTTACCACAGGTAACGCGTATGGTTAGTGTGATTCGGTTACCCATTAACAGGCTGCAAACCACTTATCCGGATTTATTTACTAAGCTAGAGTCTGTTGATTGGGATGAACAGCGTGGCAAGTTATGTGCAGAACAACACTATTGTCTAGGTAAATTGATTATTGAGCGTAAGCGTTTGCCTGCGCCTGGACAAGAAAAAATGACGCAAGCTTTGCTTAATTATGTCGCACGCCAAGGGCTGAATGTATTAAAGTGGGACGCCCATGCTATGACATGGTTGAGCCGAGTTCGTTGTGCGATTGAATGGTTGCCACAAGAAAGTTGGCCAGATATGAGTGATGAAGGTCTATTGACCGACCTTGATGACTGGCTTGCCCCTTATTTAGTGGGGATAAACAGCGCGACTCAGTTAAAGCAGGTCTCTGTTTATCAAGCGCTACATGCTCGTTTAGGTTGGCCATTGAACCAATCTTTAGAGACTTGGTTACCGCCTTTCCATTGCGTACCCACTGGGCATCGGTATCCGATTCGGTATCAAGAAGGGAAGCCGCCGATGCTGTCGGTACGTATCCAAGAAGTTTTTGGTGAACAAACCTCACCCGTGATTGCTCAAGGTACTCAAACTGTCGTCATGGAGTTACTTTCTCCCGCAAGAAGGCCGATACAAATAACTCAAGATCTCGCGGGTTTTTGGCAAGGCTCGTATCGCGACGTACAAAAAGAAATGAAGGGACGTTATCCCAAGCATATATGGCCAGATGATCCTGCTCATCATGTGGCAACAACGAAAACTAAACG
>JBQGON010000131.1:0-9751 GCA_052087065.1 Vibrio sp.
GTTCCGCCATTAAGTTTTAAAGCCTCGTTCTTACGAACGAGGCTTTTTTTCGTCTGTCATTTAATCAGTGTTGCGCTCTCGCGTTGTTATGTCTGTTATTGCCACTGAACTATTGTCACTGAACTATTGCCATCGTATGAGAGCAAACAATATTTATATAAAAAAAGCCCAGCTCTTCGAGCTGGGCTTTTTGTTTTGTGTGGCTGTATAAGTGTTGATGCTTTTACTTAATAGCGTGAATGTTTATGCATTCATGCTTGAGATTAACGTTGTAGCGCTTGTTCTTTTAAGGCTTTTTTCTCTGAGTCAGAAAGAAAGCTCATTTCTAAGCCATTCATTTGTAACTGACGCAATTGAGGTTGACTCAGGCCAGCTTGCGCAGCCGCGACGGTATACTCATACTCAAGTTCAATCCCTTCGACTGCGGGATCATCGGTATTCAAGCTCACCATCACGCCGTGATTTAAGAACGTGGTAATAGGATGATCCTCAAGGGAGGCGATTGTGCTAGTTTGAATATTAGACGTTAAGCATGATTCAATGCCAATACGATGTTTTGCTAAGTAATCAAGTAGGCTGTTATCTTCGACAGCTTTAACACCATGGCCGATACGAGTTGCACCTAAGTCATTAATTGCTTGCCAGATGCTTTCTGCTCCAGCGGCTTCGCCAGCATGCGCCGTCACCTGTAAGCCTGAATGACGTGCTTTTTGGAAGTGCTCAATAAACTGATCACCCGGTTGCCCTAATTCGTCCCCAGCAAGGTCAACAGCGACAAAGTGGTTTTGGTGTGCCAGTATCGCATGAAGCTCTTTTAAGCAGGCCTCAGTGCCAAACGTGCGGCTCATGATACCGATAAGGTTGGCTTGTACTCCAAAATCACGCACACCAGCATGTACGCCATCAATGACTGCTTCTACCACACCTTCTAAAGGCAAGTTATGTTCCAGTGCCATGTAGTAAGGGGAGAAGCGTAGCTCGGCATAGTCGATATTAGCATGTAATAAATCTTCGACATTCTCGTAGGCTACTCGACGGCAGGCATCTAGGTTTCCGAGGACTTTGACTCCCCAATCGAGTTTCGATAAAAACGCGACTAGTGAAGGTTCTGTTTCGACAACTTGTACATATGGCGTTAACGCATCAACCGTGCTGGCAGGTAACTCTAGATTAAATTGTTGGCCAAGATCCAGAATCGTACTCGTGCGGATGTTGCCATCTAAATGACGATGAATATCCGTTAGGGGGAGGTCTTTATTAATCATGAGTGTTTCCTAGTCGAAATTTTCACATCAGTATAAGAATCGTAGGCCTATCTGTCAGCTCATTCTTATCTTCAACGGAAAAGTCTTGGTAGGACAGCTCAAACGCAGAGCTGCCCTCAACGTAAGAAATTAATACAGCTCTTTTAACTTACGGGTTAACGTATTACGTCCCCAGCCAAGTACTTTCGCCGCTTCTTGTTTATGCCCATTGGTGTGTGCGAGCGCGGCTTCGAGTAAAATTCGTTCAAACTCAGGGAGAGCAAACGAGAGAATATCGGAATCTCCTGCTGAGAGTGATGACTTAGCCCATAACTCTAATTGCTTTTGCCAGCTATGGTCACCTTCTACTGCAACGCTTTTCTTGTCCGCTAATATTTCAGGAGGGAGGTCGCTTGGTAATACCTCCGTACTGGTCGCCATCACTGTTAACCAGCGGCACATGTTTTCAAGTTGACGAACATTACCTGGCCATTCTAGCTGTTTTAACGTGTCTAATGTTTTAGGATGTAGCGTTTTCATTTCCACGCCTAATTCATCAGCGGCAGAGGATAAAAAGTGTTTACTCAGTCTCTCAATATCCTGACGGCGCTCACGCAATGCTGGTATTTGGATGCGAATGACATTTAGACGGTGAAATAAATCTTCACGAAATAGCCCTTTGTTGACTAATTTTTCCAAATTTTGGTGTGTTGCAGCAACAATACGGACATCCACTTTGATTGCTGAGTGTCCACCAACACGATAAAACTGACCTTCTGCTAAAACCCGCAGCAAGCGTGTTTGGATATCGAGTGGCATATCGCCAATTTCATCTAAAAATAGGGTGCCGCCATTGGCTTGCTCGAAACGACCTTGCCGAACATTATTGGCACCAGTAAAGGCGCCTTTTTCGTGGCCAAATAATTCCGATTCGATCAGATCTTTGGGAATGGCGGCCATATTGAGGGCGATAAACGGTTTTTGTACTCGCGGACTGTGGCGATGTAGGGCATGAGCAACCAGTTCTTTACCGGTGCCAGATTCGCCGTTAATGAGCACGGAGATCGAAGACCGTGATAGACGACCAATCGCTCGAAAGACCTCTTGCATGGATGGTGCTTCACCAATAATTTCCGGAGTTTCATCGGTTGGTTGATGAGCTGAGTTCTCTTTGCGTTGTTCGTGACTGTGTGAAATTGCACGTTCAACCAGAGTCAGTGTTTCATCCACATCGAAAGGTTTAGGAATGTATTCAAACGCCCCTTTTTGATAGGCATTAACCGCTGCATCCAAATCCGAATGGGCCGTCATAATGATGATCGGCAGATCGGGTGAATGCCTGTGTACTTGGTTGAGCAGTTCTAAGCCGTCAATCCCTGGCATGCGAATGTCTGAAACCAGTACATCGGGCGTTTCACGTTCTAGCGCTAATAACACGCTTTCTGCATCAGAGAACGTTTCGCATTTGATATTCGCAGAAGAAAGGGTTTTCTCCATAACCCAACGAATTGAGCTGTCGTCATCGACAACCCACACGTATCCTTTACTCATAATATAATCCTTAATATCAATTCGACTATGATGCTCATTGAATCGGTAAGTAAATAGTAAATATGGTACGGCCCGGCCAGCTTTCGACCTCTATTTTGCCATTATGCTGATCAATAAGGTTTTGTGAGATCGACAAGCCTAATCCTGACCCGCCATCTCGGCCACTGACCATGGGATAAAATAATGTATCTTGTAGCTCGGTAGGGATACCAGGTCCGTTATCGATGATCTCTATACGAGCGACGAGCTTATGGCGATGTCCATGAATATTCGCTTGATGAACCGTACGTGTACGCAAAATGATTTCACCATAGGGCTGTTGAGATAAAATCTGGGCAGCATTGCTGACGATATTGAGTAACGCTTGTTCAATTTGATCGGGGTCCATCATGATGTCTGGTAGGCTCGGATCGTAATCACGTTCAAAGATAAGTTCTCTATTCCCGTCTAGCTCTATCAACTGACGTACTTTTTCTAAAATTTGATGTAGATTGCCCCGTTCCTTTTTGCCCGGCTTTTGTGGGCCCAATAACCGATCAACCAAGGCTCTTAAGCGATCCGCTTGTTCAATAATGATTTGGGTATACTCTGTCAGACTTTGATCGTCTAACATACGTTCGAGTAACTGTGCGGCGCCACGTAAGCCACCCAACGGGTTCTTAATCTCGTGAGCGAGGCCTCGTACTAAAAGCTTAGCCGCTTGCTGTTGAGTGTGCTGGTTGAGCTCTTGTGTCAGCCGCCTTTGTTGACCGATACGACGCATCTCTACCAGTAACATCAGTTCGCGATTCCAAGAGAGAGGGCTCACGGTGACTTCTAACATAAGCGGTTTACCATCAACAACGAAAGTGACGTCACTATCTGTGATGCTTTGGCCACTTTGTAAGGGCTGAGATAATAGTGCGAGATCCATCGACGCATGCTGTATCAAGTTTGAAATCGGTTGATTGATGATACGTTTTGCACTCTGTGAAAAAAGTTGTTCTGCAGAAGGATTGGCATAACAGACACACAGCGACTCATCGAGTATCAGTGTTGCGGATACGATATTATTTAAGATAATGTCATTTAATTCAGTACTCACAACGTTTTCCTCTCTTCCGCATTGAACTTGCCTTGCACTAATATAGTGCATATTAGCATGGGGTGTGGTGCATTAAACATGGTTTAAGTCGGCATTTATGACCTGATGAAAGATGCATATGCACTAAATAGGGACTTTGAACCATTCATCGGTACGTTTGCACCATATTAACTATTAGTGATGCAATAAGCTTGCCGACAAATTCGCTACAAAAGGTTAAAAAGGGATGAGATAGAATGGGTTAGCTTGCTCTATCACTTTGAGGACTGATGCCCTAAAAAGAGGATAAAAAAAGCCTGCTCAATAGAGCAGGCTTTGATTCATTGATATCGTTCGAGTACTTATACAGAGTAGTACATTTCGAATTCGACAGGGTGAGTCGTCATTTGTAGGCGAGTCACGTCTTCAGATTTCAATGTGATGTAAGAATCGATGAAATCATCAGAGAATACGCCGCCAGCTGTTAAGAACTCACGATCTTCGCTAAGTGCATTCAATGCAATTTCGAAGTTCTCAGCAACTTTTGGAATTTCTGCCGCTTCTTCAGCCGGAAGGTCATAAAGATCTTTATCCATGGCATCGCCAGGGTGGATCTTGTTTTTGATTCCGTCTAGACCAGCCATTAGCAATGCAGAGAAGGCTAGGTATGGGTTCGCGGTTGGATCTGGGAAGCGAACTTCGATACGACGCGCTTTCGGGCTTGGCACAACTGGAATACGGATAGACGCTGAACGGTTACGTGCAGAGTAAGCCAGCATAACCGGCGCTTCAAAGCCAGGAACCAGACGTTTGTACGAGTTAGTTGATGCGTTAGCAAAAGCGTTGATTGCACGAGCGTGTTTGATAATACCGCCAATGTAGTAAAGCGCAGTTTCAGATAGACCGCCGTACTTATCGCCTGCAAATAGGTTAACACCGTCTTTAGCAAGAGATTGGTGAACGTGCATACCAGAACCGTTATCACCAACAAGTGGCTTAGGCATAAAGGTTGCGGTTTTACCAAATGCGTGAGCCACGTTGTGAACAACGTACTTATAAATTTGGATTTCATCAGCTTTGGTGGTCATGGTGTTAAAACGCGTAGCGATTTCATTTTGACCTGCTGTTGCTACTTCGTGGTGATGCGCTTCAACAACGAGGCCCATTTCTTCCATGATTAAGCACATTGCTGAACGGATATCTTGAGATGAATCGACAGGAGCAACTGGGAAGTAACCGCCTTTAACACCTGGGCGATGACCTTTGTTGCCATCTTCGTATTCTGTGCCGCTGTTCCAAGCCGCTTCTACATCATCGATTTTGTAGAAAGAACCGGACATGTCTGAAGAGTAACGAACATCGTCAAACAAGAAGAATTCTGGTTCTGGACCAACAAGCACGGTATCCGCGATACCTGTTGAGCGCATGTACTCTTCGGCACGTTTAGCAATAGAGCGTGGGTCACGATCGTAACCTTGCATAGTTGCAGGTTCTAAGATGTCACAACGAATATTGACTGTTGACTCTTCAGTAAATGGGTCCAGCACTGCAGATGACGCATCTGGCATCATCACCATGTCTGATTCGTTAATGCCTTTCCAGCCAGCAACAGAAGAGCCGTCAAACATCTTACCTTCTTCGAAGAAGTCCGCGTCTACTTGGTGAGCTGGAATTGATACGTGTTGTTCCTTACCTTTTGTATCAGTGAAGCGTAAGTCGATAAATTTGACTTCGTTTTCTTGAATCAGCGATAAAACATTTTCAACTGACATCTTGGATAACCTCCAGTGTTAAAATAGCAATTAGGCTCGAATTTACGATGAAACCAGCTTACGAGACGGCTGTGCCCATTTCATAAATGATGTTGATATTTATGAAGCTAAATTCGTGCCAAGAAAATAAATCCTTTGATTTCATTTACTTAGCTGTGCCGAGGCATATTTTGGTGCTATGACTTGCACTAAAATGGTCATGCGTTGCACCAAAATGGACTAAAAGTGTTTATTTTGGTGCATGGCGTTGCTTAAGCTGACTACTATTCAGCCTCTATCTTACTAAGATGTCAATGGATGTTTCATGAAAATAACGCAACCGAATATGGTTGCTTATCGTCGAATACGGTTGAATTTCTTACTAAAATAGAAAAATAACCGAAATAGATCACATATTTCTGGGTTTTTCGCTAAAATCTGGTACATTATGGTCGTTTTTTTAACCAAACTCTGACCTCAATTACGACATGGTGTCGTAAAAGGTCTTTTGTGAAATAAGTGAATCAGAATCCATGGCTACTCCGCATATTGAAAAACTAAGAAACATCGCGATCATCGCTCACGTTGACCACGGTAAAACCACGCTTGTTGATAAGCTACTACAACAATCAGGCACGTTAGAGTCTCGCGGTGAAGTTGAAGAGCGCGTCATGGACTCAAATGACATTGAAAAAGAACGTGGCATCACCATTCTTGCTAAAAACACAGCAATTAACTGGCATGACTACCGCATCAATATCGTTGACACTCCTGGACACGCAGACTTCGGTGGCGAAGTAGAACGTATCATGTCAATGGTAGACTCAGTTCTACTGATCGTTGACGCGGTTGATGGTCCTATGCCACAAACTCGTTTCGTAACACAGAAAGCGTTTAACTACGGTTTGAAACCAATCGTTGTTATCAACAAAATTGACCGTCCTGGCGCTCGTCCTGATTGGGTAATGGATCAAGTTTTTGATTTGTTCGACACTCTAGGTGCGACCGACGAACAGTTAGACTTCCAAGTTGTTTATGCTTCAGCATTAAACGGTTGGGCAAGCCAAGAAGAAACCACGACTGGCGAAAACATGGAACCATTGTTCCAAGCGATCGTTGACGGTGTTGACGCGCCAAACGTTGACCCTGATGGTGCACTGCAAATGCAGATCTCTCAGCTTGATTACAGCTCTTATGTTGGTGTTATCGGTGTGGGTCGTGTGACTCGCGGTACGGTTAAACCAAACCAACAAGTCACTGTAATTTCTGCTGACGGTAAAAAACGTAACGGTAAAGTTGGCACGGTATTAGGTTACCTTGGTCTTAACCGTTCTGAAGCAGAACAAGCTTCTTCTGGTGACATTGTTGCCATTACCGGTCTAGGCGAACTTAAAATCTCAGATACTATCTGTGATGTTAATGATGTTGAAGCATTACCAGCATTGACGGTTGATGAACCAACGGTAACCATGACTTTCCAAGTAAACACCTCTCCGTTTGCTGGTAAAGAAGGTAAATTCGTTACTTCACGTAACATTCTAGAGCGTCTAGAAAAAGAATTGGTTCACAACGTAGCACTACGTGTTGAACAAACTGAAGATCCAGACCGTTTCCGCGTATCAGGTCGTGGTGAATTGCACCTTTCTATCTTGATCGAAAACATGCGTCGTGAAGGCTTCGAGCTAGCAGTATCTCGTCCTGAAGTTATTTTGAAAGAAGAAAACGGCCAGCTAATGGAACCGTTTGAAACGGTAACAATTGACGTTGTTGAAGAAAACCAAGGCGCAATCATGGAAAGCATCGGTTTACGTAAAGGTGAACTGACAGATATGACTCCAGATGGTAAAGGCCGTGTACGCATGGACTTCATGATGCCTTCTCGTGGTCTTATCGGTTTCCAAACTGAATTCTTAACCATGACTTCAGGTTCTGGTCTTCTTTACCACACGTTCGACCATTACGGCGAACACAAAGGTGGTGAAATCGGTCGTCGCCAAAGCGGTGTTCTAATTTCCAACGCGACAGGTAAAGCCCTAACTTACGCACTATTTAACCTACAAGGTCGTGGTCGTTTGTTTGCTGAGCACGGTGACGAAGTCTATGAAGGCCAAATCATTGGTATTCACAGCCGTTCAAATGACTTAACTGTAAACTGTTTGAAAGGTAAGCAGCTGACTAACGTTCGTGCATCTGGTACAGATGAAGCTCAGACGCTTAGCCCTGCTATCAAATACACACTAGAGCAAGCTCTAGAATTCATCGATGATGATGAATTGGTAGAAGTAACGCCAGAAAGCATTCGTATTCGTAAGAAGTTCTTAACTGAAAACGATCGTAAACGCGCTTACCGTGGTAAATAAGCATTAATCACGCTACCGTAAGATAGAATATCAAGCCTTTGGTTATCCAAAGGCTTTTTTTTATCTTGGATTCATGGTGTTATTAATTAGGTGACGATTTTAGCAAGGACGTTAACAATCGCTTAGACTAGAAGAACATCCTATTTGAGTAAGTACTATGCCTAATTATCAACAGCTATCAAAAGAGAGCATAAACTTTGTACGCTATGTCTCTCATCGTATTAATCAGGATCGCGTCAATGTCACAGCAGGGTATTTGGCGTATATTACGTTGATTTCTCTCGTGCCTATGCTGACTGTATTGGTGTCGATTCTTTCATCTTTTACCGTATTTAAGGATGTGAGTGACGTCATTCAAGATTTTGTTATTACGCATTTTGTACCAACGGCGGGTGATGCAGTCAGTGGTGCATTAAGCCAATTTGTCGCCAATACGGGGCAAATGACCATTGTCGGCAGTATTTTCCTCTTTGTAGCGGCAATTACGCTGATCTCCAATGTCGACCGCAGCCTCAATTTTATTTGGCGAGTGCGTAATAAGCGGCGTGTGGTGTTTTCCCTTTCGATGTATTGGATGTTCCTCACGCTTGGGCCATTATTGATTGGCACAAGTATCGCTTTGAGCTCGTATATTACTTCGCTAAAAGTGATCGATAATGAAACGCTGACAGGAGTGTACAACTTATTCTTGCGGTGGTTACCTGTGTTGCTATCGTTTCTCGCTTTTACGGTACTGTACTTACTGGTTCCCAATAAAAAAGTGAAGCTGCACCATGCCTTTATTGGGGCGGTTGCCGCGGCTGTGCTCTTCGAGTTTAGTAAAAAAGGTTTTGCCTTTTATATTACCAATTTCCCGTCTTATCAGCTTATTTATGGCGCATTAGCGGCGATTCCTATCTTGTTTGTTTGGGTCTATTTATGTTGGTTGATAGTATTGTTCGGTGCTGAGGTGACCGCTGCTCTCGGTGAAGAGGTTCAGTGGCGTACTCGGTATCAAGAGGCAATAGAAAAAATGACCCAAGCAGAGGACAGTAATAGTGATAGCGTTAATACAAAGAGTGAGTGAGGCATCGGTACGTATCGATGGCGACACCGTCGGGGCGATTGGTCAGGGACTTTTAGTCTTACTGGGCGTGGAAAAAGACGATGATGATGCCAAAGCTCAGCGTTTAATGGAGAGAGTGACACACTATCGAGTATTTGAAGACGATGCAGGGAAAATGAACCTGAGTGTTAAAGATATTGGGGGAAGCGTATTAGTGGTGTCCCAATTTACGCTACCTGCGGATACCAAAAAAGGAACGCGAGCGGGGTTTTCTAAAGGCGCCGCACCTGAAGACGCACGCCGTTTGTATGAGCAGTTTACACAGCTATGTGCTGAGCAGTTACCTACCGAATGTGGGCGCTTTGCTGCCGACATGAAAGTCTCGCTTACCAATGACGGCCCTGTGACCTTTTGGTTGCAAACGTGATTTCTTACATCGTAAAACTGTGCTGAGGAAAGAGTAGGCGTCGCTTTGATTCTAGGATAGGATCGATGCCATCGAGTTAAAAGGATACTTAACCGGAAACCTGTATGTTTAAACTGATTACACCGCGAACGGAAAATCAAATTAAAAAGTATTATCAGTTTCGTTGGCAAATGTTACGTGAACCTTGGCAAATGCCGTTAGGGTCGGAAAGGGATGAATACGATGGCATGAGTCACCATCGCATGATCGTCGATGGGCGTGGCCGTCCGATTGCCATTGGTCGATTATACATTACCCCTGATTGTGAAGG
>JBQGON010000132.1:0-9650 GCA_052087065.1 Vibrio sp.
CTGGCCAAAGAAATATCTTCTGGTCGTATCGTGACCGTTTCAGTTTCTAGTATTACGTTTAAAAAACCAGTCAGAGTCGGCGATGTCGTCTGTTGTTACGGCGATTGTATCAAGATTGGACGTACCTCAATGACCATTAACTTGGAGCTATGGGTCAAGCCAGTAAAAGAAGACGGCGTACACGATCGTTTTCAAGTGACTGAAGCGACATTCCATTATGTGGCGGTAGATGCCGATGGACGTCCTCGTGAGATTAATGTGGACAAATGATCACATTAATTTGATGTGGTAAGCGTAGACTGAGTGAACTATAGTATTGATTATCAATCAGAAATATCAGTATGTTTGAATCCGATTCAGTGACTGGTGATTAAAGGTTGCAATCCCCCTCATTCCAAGCAGAATAATGGATGCACTATTACTGTGACTCAAAGTAGAAGGAAGCGCCGATGTTTTATGTTATTTACTCTCAGGATGTTGAGAATTCACAAGAAAAACGCATGAGCGTACGAGCTCAGCACCTTGAACGATTACAAAAACTGCAAGATGAAGGGCGCCTTCTCACGGCAGGACCAATGCCAGCATTGGATATCGAAAATCCCGGCGAAGCTGGCTTTACCGGATCCACCGTCATTGCCGATTTTGCTTCGCTTGAACAAGCTCAAGCATGGGCAGCGGCCGATCCATATGCAGACGCAGGCGTGTACGCTAACACTATTGTTAAACCTTATAAAAAAGTATTTTAATATGAAGATTCGTACGTTAGGCGCTGCCGGATTAATCATCGCACTACTCGCTGGCTGCAGCTCCGCAGACCAAGACAAAAAACGTCTAGAGATGATCGCCACGAACCGAGCCGCGTTACTCTCTTCTGAGCTGCCACTACAATATGGACCT
Organism: Vibrio sp.; assembly: GCA_052087065.1. Classification (GTDB taxonomy): domain Bacteria; phylum Pseudomonadota; class Gammaproteobacteria; order Enterobacterales; family Vibrionaceae; genus Vibrio. The sequence continues at coordinate 898 of JBQGON010000132.1, forward strand.
TTGCATATTATGCGAGCCAACTCCAGAGGCTCACTCATTGAAATGATGATGGTGTATAACACCGATGCTGCGGACGCCAAACCAGTGCAAGAGGTGATGAAACAAAGCGCTACATCGTTTTGTAAAAACCCCACCATTGCAGATAACTTAAATCAAGGGATTGATTATCGTATAAAAATACGCGATAGCCGTGGAAAATTACTGATTGATAATATCATTACAGATAAAAGTTGCGGCAAATTGGTTCCGAAAAAGTAACCACTCTCAATCAAGCCCTATTACTCGCAAATAGGGCTTTTTTATATCATGTCAGTAAGCACAACGTATCAAGGCAACAAATCATCTTACAACACCATCGCTGTGTCATAAGTATCACCTGTATACACCGCTAAAATAGCCGTCTAGATGTTTACATATCCATTTTATCGAAGTACATTATGACTAACTGGGATGTTCCTAGCGATGAATCTTCTGCCAACTAGGTAGCGTAGACAAAGGAAATGTCATCAATGATTGAGTTAAAGCATCTGAAAACCTTAGTCTCTCTGCGAGATAGCGGCTCACTCACGTCAACTGCGACGGCCCTACATTTGACCCAATCAGCACTCTCTCATCAGATCAAAGATTTAGAGGCAAGACTAGGCGGACAACTCTTTCTTCGTAAAACACGTCCAGTTAAGTTCACTTCGGAAGGTCAAATCTTACTCCAACTCGCAGATGATATTCTGCCCAAAATGGCACAAGCAGAGCATGATTTAGCGAGCCTCAAAGAAGACATCAATGGTCGTTTGCACATGGCTATCGAATGTCATTCTTGCTTTCAATGGCTAATGCCCGCGTTAAGGGAATATCAGATAGCATGGCCCAATGTCACATTAGATTTTTCTTCTGGTTTTGGCTTTGAGCCCCTACCCGCATTACTCGCCGGTGAATTAGATCTGGTGATTACGTCCGATATTCTTCCGCGATCAGAAGTGCATTATGAACCATTGTTTGATTTTGAAATGTGCTTGATCACTGCCACAAACCATCCGCTGGCACAAAAGCCTTATATTGACCCCAGCGATCTTGCCGACCAAACCATGCTCAGCTATCCCGTGCAAAAACAGCGCCTCGATGTCGTCAAACACTTCCTGCAACCGTCAGGCATAGAACCGCTAAAGTGGAAGCAAGCCGATAATACTTTGATGCTAGTGCAAATGGTCTCAGCTGGGTTAGGTGTAGCCGCATTACCGAACTGGGCCATCAGTGAGTTTTCTCGTCAAGGATTAGTAAGTAGCTTGCCATTAGGGAAAGGATTGAAGCGCCGCTTGTTTGCCGCGGTCCGCAATAATGAGAAAGACAAAAGCTATCTACAAGCCTTCTTCTCAATCGCGCGTCAGCAATGTCAGCTTCATCTAGATGGTATTCATATCGCTTAACTTGCGCTCTATCGGTATAAACATAGTCGCAACTTGGCGACCATGTTTACTTGGAGCGTGGCCGAAAAACATCGATCAATGATTTACGCTTAAACGATGGACAAATACACCTGTTCAAAGCCAGTCATCGCTACCAGCAAAATAATTTGTGCTACCGCTAACTGAGTTTTCATCACCGTTTTTCCCGTCAACATGTGCCATGCCCAAATAATCACACTCAGCACGAGTAAAGCAAAGTACGTCAAAAGGTGTTGCGTTGCGGTATGCAAGCTGGCCTGTGGCAAGTGCAATGCGTATGGAACAACACATAGCACCACCGCCATCGCCGCAATGATGCCACCAACGGGTAAAATGCGATGAAAGGCTTGAAGGCGCGTACGTGCTATCGTGAGCAATAAATGGGCAAACAGAGCTCCCAATAATCCGACACTCAATAGTGAAGATGCACCCATCGACCAAAACGGTAGACTATAGGCATTCCACACCAAGATTAAAGCGGCATACGCACTCGCGGCGTTCAATACCCATAACGGTCCTTCTTTACGCGTTTTTTTCGTTTGCACTTGCGAATAAAAATAGAAGATTCCACCAGCGATCAATAATGAACTCAGTTGAACCATCGCCGTCGCTAACCAAAGTACGCCAATCACGGGTAATACTTTATGAATACGTCCTCTCTGGCCTGGACAAATTTCGCCTTTGACCAATACGAGTGTCAAAATGAGCTGCGCTCCCAGAAGCATCGGAGGCAATATAAGCAGTAAAGAATGAAGCATGATTATGACCATCAAAGAAATAGTGCGGCGATAATACCAGAAATACCCCCAGAGTTAACAGGCTCAGACCTGCATCGTCCTACTAGTATAAAGCGTCATGCCCGTTATTAACGGACTTGTCAGAACGGCTACTAAATAAAAAGCCCCGTTTATCACGGGGCTTTGGCATACATTACACGATGCAATTAAGCGTATTGCTGTTCAAACTTGGTCATGAAATCAACCAGCGCCTGCACACCTTCTAAAGGCATTGCATTATAAATAGAGGCTCGCATACCGCCGACCGCTCTATGACCTTTTAATGAAATTAATCCCGCCTGCTGAGCTTGCTCAAGAAATAGACTATCGAGCTCCGGTTTGGCCAATTGGAACGGAACATTCATGCGTGAGCGATTATTAGGATGAATAGTATTGCGATAGAAATCAGAGCAATCAATCGCATTGTAAAGCAAATCCGCTTTCTGTTGATTCGTTGCTTCTACTGCAGCTAATCCACCCTGCTTCTTCAACCATTTGAAAACTAAACCTGACATATACCAAGCAAAGGTTGGCGGAGTATTAAACATTGAGTCTCCTTCAGCCAACACCTTATAATTGAGTATGCTCGGTAATAACTCGTTTGCCATCTCTAACAAGTCATCACGGACAATGACAATGGTAATGCCTGCGGGACCAATATTCTTCTGAGCGCCCGCGTAAATAACACCATACTGACTCACATCGATTTGCTTGGATAGAATGTTCGATGACATATCGGCAATAATAGGTTTATCCGTAACTGGAAGATCGCTTATCTCAACCCCATCAATGGTTTCATTGGGACAAAAATGCACATACGCAGCATCATCGGCAATCGCCCACTCTGAAGCGGGTTGAATCGCAGTCTTACCATCTTTTTCAATCTTGGCATCGTAAAGATCAATGTCGCAGTATTTTTGGGCTTCTTTGACCGCACTCATCGCCCAGTATCCACCATCGATATACGTCGCTTTACTCTGCTTACCTAAGAGGTTCATCGGAACAGCGGCAAACTGTGCACGAGCGCCACCTTGGCAAAAAAGGACTTTATAGTTATCTGGAACATTCAAGAGATCACGTAAATCTTGCTCAGCTTCGTTGGCTACCTGTAAAAAGGGCTGACTCCGGTGGCTAATTTCCATCACCGACGTTCCCATATCATGCCAGTTTACGAATTCCTGTTGCGCCTGCTCCATCACCGCTTTAGGTAAAATGGCGGGTCCTGCTGCAAAATTAAAGATAACGTCCTGATTAGGCTCCATGAGTATTTCGCTCCTGCTAATTTATTTGAATATAACTACTTATGATTAATAGCACTTTTCGAAATGAATAAAAAGTGGCAAAAGAACCTTTTTCATGCAATAAAAAAATTTTCTTATAAAACGAGAAGTTTTCTGATGTTCTATAATGTGAAAAGCCTAGGGGCGGCAAAAACACGACGCATCCAAACATAAAACAACCCTAAGAATAACAAAGGTAAGATCACCGCTTTCAGCATATAGAGCGCCATTAAGGTCAACATATCGCTCACCGACTCTTCGGCTTTTTTCGCAAATTGCAGCAGTTGCTGTTTACGCTGCTGCATATTGTCAGCTAATGAGCTCCATTGCTGTTTAACCCGTTCAATCATCCCTAAAAAGCTGTCATCTTTGTTCACATCAGGGTCACTGGCAAGCGCAGAGGTCGGGCTGGCGTCACTTACACGAGCCACACTCACCTGGTGATGCTGAATTTGCTGATCAATAAACCAATGGTCCACCATTAACGTACTCAAGACACTAAATAAAATAATAAATCGTCCAATTGCTAAAAAGGCAAAAAGCTTCCACAACCACCGTTGTTTACCCCAACGCTTTGGTAACCACAGGCTTACCAACAACAATGCTCCTACCGTCACAAATAAAGCATTCGCTGGTAGGGACGACAACATGACTAACCATACCTTTTGTAACGTTAGCGACGTAAACGCCACAACCATAATGTCACTGAATTTGTCGATTAAGTCGCTGATCGGATTGAGCATCTGCCCAACATCAATCGAAACCACCCCTGCAGACACCTCCGAGCTTTTAAGCGTTGAAATCGCGGCATCTAACGTCCGTGCTATCGCATAGCTACTCGCTGTCGTCACCAGCGCTTGGTCAATCATAAGATGAGTCCGGTCATCGAGACTGCGCATACTCGCCAAAATCATCATCAATAACAAGACGAAGGAAAGTATGACTCGGTGGTAACGGGATAATTCTCTCATCTTACAGGTGTCCTTAAACAAAAGCGGAGCCTATCGGCTCCGCATGATTATCAATGGGCGTATTGTAATAACCCCATACTCATCATCATTAATGCTTGCAGCGGAATCTGGTGATCTTTATCAAACACCAAGTTTCCTTTTTCAATCGTCGCTTTCATGGCATAGCCATCTTTACCTTGTTTGGCAATTTCAGATACCACCAATTCATCAGCGGTACGCTGTAGCATAGGATACTTCTTCGCTAACGACTCAGACATTGTCACTCCGAGATTACCCTGCAACAATTGAATCACTTGTGACGGGTTGCGCGTCACATGCTCGGTGCCTTGAGGCATTGAGAGTTTCAGCTGAGAAGTGAAATTACCGTCATCGATGCTACCGTCCAATTGACTAATTTCGACAGAAAACCCTTTTGCAAATAACGTATCGATGAATGGTAACGCATAGCCGACATCTTTCCCGGTGACGTTTGAACGGCCGTTGTAGAGATCAGAAAGCTGCACAAACGAGGCACGGTCAACATTATTCAAGGCAGCACTTAACGTTAGATCATGCGCATCGATATCATCGGATTTGAATTCATCAATCGTCACTTTATGCTGACTAGTAAAACGCGTTTCTTTTTGATCAAGACGCGAAGAAAAATCATAGGTTAAGCCTTCGATGGTCGCACTGAAAGGTTCAGCGCGCTGCAATGATTTGGCATTCGCTCCCGGTTTGGGTGGCGCTGTCGCGGTGCCTTGAGCATCGATGCGGCCCACCGTCAGCGTTTGATCGCCAACCCACAAGCTCCCAGTACGTTTACCCGAGCCTTCAACGGCAATATCATGAATAGTAATCTTCGCGTCATTAGCAAAATCAACGGCAATAGACGGCAACGTTGATTTAAAAGTCAATTCACCGAGTTTAGTGATCATGCCGGTGACGTTGCCGGCTGATGTCGAGATAGAGTAAGCCTCTTTACCGGCATGTTGGTAATTCCACTTCGCAATATTGAGCTTGAAGTTGGTATTTCCATTCAACTGTGTCTGCGTATCCAGCGTGAAAGGAAAATCTGGGTAATCAGGTAATCGAGTGTTCGATGATAAGCTAAGTAACTCATGGTCAATATCACTGTGTACTAGAAACGTCGTCGGTAAACCATCCGCTTTAAACTGACGAGCCAGCTTACTATCGGTGATGGTTACGCGTGATGTCATATCTGAAGAGAGATACCCACGATCGTACTTAACTAATGATACATTCACATCCGGTGAATGTATGTTATTGATCCCTTTCTCGAGGATATTTTGTCCAATTTGACCCACGGCAAGTGGCCAACATGCAGCAATCGCGATAGCGCCTGCTATGGCCCCAACCTTCTTAACGTTGTTCATATCATTTTTCCTGTCGATGTAGTCGGCATTATTTATCTCAATATCTTCACAGTTTAGCGGACTAACCTCCAGAGAATTTTAAAAAAAAGCGAATTTTTGAGCTTTTTTTGTTAAAATCTTTCCATAACACAGCTTTTGTTGTTTTTTGGCCCAACAGCGTACTTGCCAACACGTATCTGTATTGTCTATTTTTAATTCATCTAAGGTTTTTATAAAGAATGGGATTAAAAACCTTTACTATGGCATCGAACTTGCTTTGTTTTAGAACATAGCGACAATTTTTTGATACTAGACGCCAACAGCGTAACTTGGCTATTGGTCAGTATTGACGCTCGCTCTCCGATAGAAAATTAAATTACAATATATAGGTTTATCGAAACTATGCGTAAAATGTTAATTGCAGCTTCGTTGCTGCTAGCATCAGGTCAAGCTATGGCCGACACCGATCTAGACGGCTCAGCATCAATGAGCAATTTTAATTATGATTACGTAGACGCGCGAATCGGCGTGAGTCCGGTGACTTATGGTGCAAAACTCAGTCATTCCATTCACCCCAATGCTCACTTCATCGCAAGAATTGATTCTGAATTTAATGGGGATTTCGATTCGGCTACTGGACTTGGCTTCCATGCGCCAATCAACAATTGGGCGGATTTAACCGGAGCGATGTTATGGCGCGTTGTTGACAAAAAACACCAAAACAGCCCTGACTCTGGCATGGAATTGAACGTGGGTGTTCGCCAATGGTTAGGCCCGCAATTGGAAGTGGGTGGTAACGTGGGTTATGTTACGATTGATGATAACGACGATTGGACAGGTGATGTTTATGCTCGATTCCATTCAACAGAGCTATTCTCTTTAGGCGTCGCCGCTCGTATTAATGGCGCGTATGACGATCAACTCATCTTCTCAGCTCGTTTCAAATACTAATTTACAGAAAGCGTTGAGCTAAATTAGCTCAACGCTTCATTGAATGTCAAAGATACACCTGTTGCTCGTATTCATTCAATAATGCTTGCTTACGGTTCTCTTCTAGAAGTTCCCAATAAATACCGTCCTGCGCGGCGGCTAATTTCCAAAGTAAACGAATGTCAGTTTTATGCCCATAAAACTCAGTGATCCGAGCAAAAGCAGCCACCGCTCCTACCTTAAAAAATGTTTCCACATCGACAATCCCCACTTTTTTCAACATCCTTTCGGTGGTCAATTGAAGATTAAGCAAATCACGTAAACGCTGGTTATACACACTTCGGCGCTTAAACTCTTCTTCTATAACCGCCTGCATTGTGCCAATGATAAACTGCGTTGCTAGGCTAATATCGTGAATTAAAAACTCCGTAATATCATAATAATTGACGGTTGCGACTGTCGTTTTTTTGACATGTTTAAATTTCTGGCAACCAAGACGCTTCAATTTGAATTCAAACGGTTTGGTTCCTCGCAGATAAATATATCCTTGGCTATGCAATGCATACATAACATCGCAATGAAAAAAGCCGGTCCCACCAAACATGGAACGTGTACTTAGTGTTCCATACTGCTCTACAACTTCATGAAATATTTCCTTTGACATCACTAGACTACCTCCGCTTTACGTATCTTTGATTTCGCCCAAGACGATCCATCCGTGAACTCGATGACTCTAGTCCACTGAGTGAAATTAAAGTATTAGCTCTAGTCATACACTTGTCACGAATCGTCCTGTTCTATCTCGAACACAGGTCGCAAGTAATGTCTGCTGTTGGTGATTGTTGTGATGAAAAATGTTGTATAGCTCGTAATACGTTGAAATTAACTCTAAATAGCGATTGAAAAATCAGATTCGCTTGTACTTCACCGTACGACATAGGTAAAATACCGAACGGTTTTTTCTAAGTTAATGCGGTTATGAATCATTTATCTTTTTATTGGTTAGCGGACAATCATCAAGCATTGATGGCGAGCTTGAAAAGCGAGTTCTCTGAATTAGTAGAACAGTCAGTGAATACTGGCAGAATTTCCTTGCCTCCAATTCCTGCGGCCGTCACACGTATCCAACAGCTATGTACAAAGGAATCGACGACCGTTTCAGATGTTGCAGACTGCTTGATTGATGATCCGAGCCTAGCTGCGGTAGTGATTCGTGTCGCCAATTCTGTGGTGTTTAATCGCCGTAACATTACGTGTAACGACTTAATGACCGCGGTTGGCCGTTTGGGTATTATCCGAGTGCGAGATATCGTCACCGCGCAAGCGATCGAGCAACTGAAACACAGCATCGATTTGAGTTCAGAATGTAATAAGATACTAGCAAGCAGTGCCCATCATTCACGAGAACTCGGTGCAACGATGCTGCTCGTCACTGAAACATTTAAGACTTTGTCACCGAAAGAATACGGTTATCTCAAAGATGAAAAAGCTCTATTAGTCGGGCTTCTCGCCGATATTGGCTTATTCTGTTTGATCAGTGAATACCATTTATATTTAGAACGTGGTAATTATTTACACGAAGATATCGCCATGCAAATATTCCAGACTCGTTGCTCTAGCATTAGTCAATTCGTATTAAAAAGCTGGGGGTTTGATCTTGATTTCCAAGAAGTTGCGAGTAATCAGGAATTGCAATCTCCACAAAATGAAGTGCGTTACTTAGATATCGCCCGTATCGCCAGTCATTTATTAATGTTTCGTAAACAGGATGATGCAATCGCAGATCACGATGTTGAACTCAATGCTGATGGCGCAGAAGTGCTTTTCGAGTTGAGTAACCTTTCCGATCATGACTTCAATGAAAAACTTCGCTCAGCCATCCTTGGTAGTGGATTCTAAATTATAACTCATCAGGTACTCTATGTTTTCAGGGATGTTGCTTATCTTTGCCCCACTCGTTGTGGGCTATTTTTTGTCCGTCAAAAATGCGCGCTGGCTACAC
>JBQGON010000133.1:0-9689 GCA_052087065.1 Vibrio sp.
GTGATACGCGTTTATCCGAGCCAAACAAAGGCTAAAGCCGATCTCGTTGAAAGTCATATATACGCATATACCGTCATTCCTCGCCATTTTGATAGAGATATTCAGCGCCATCAAACCCCACAGATCACTACTTTTTACAATAGTCAGTATATTTTAACGGGCCGCTTAATCAGCTCGGCTATGACCAAAGTAATACAAACCATAGGCGCTCAAATCGATGCAGGACACCGCTTAGCCAAAGGCGAACAAACATTACGCCAAGTCAAAGGAGAAGCCATCCCCGTTGAAACTCAACTGACGCCCCTATTTAATCTCAACATGAACTACGCTCAGTTTTTGGTTTCAGGTATCGTTCCAGCACTCTGGCAAATCGCCATAGTAACCAGCACTATTTTAGTGCTTTCAACCTACACCAAACGCTTGGGCCTCATTGCATGGCTAGGAGGAAAGCCAATTCGCTCTTTGACCGCAGCACTTTGGCCATTTGCCATTTGGTTTGCTGTTCAAGGTATTGCATTTATATGGTGGTTTTACTCTGTTCTGGATTGGCCACAACAAGGACAACTTTGGGTCGTGATTCTGGCGCAATGGCTCACGATTGGGGCGTGTATAATTATGGGAGGGTTATTTTATTTCATCACCCTCGACCCCGCACGCGCACTCAGTTTTTCTGCCGCCTATACCGCGCCAAGTTTTGCCTTTATGGGCATCACCTTCCCGTCCTCTAACATGGATATGCTTGCACAGATTTGGCGGAATATGCTCCCCGTGACTCATTACATTGGTGTGCAAATCAACCAAGTCAATTATGATTTACCACCATTACGTAGCCTGCAGCCCATGTTATGGATGACGATGTATCTTATTCCGCTCGTCATCGGTATTGGACTAGTGCATTTACGCCTGCGCGCAGAAACAACATCAGCGGCATATCAGGGAGAACACCACTAATGCGCCAACTACTTCAAGAGTTGAGAGCCTTATTCACTAACAGTGTTGTCGTCATTACTGTCTTTGGTGGCGTATTTTTTTATTCATTCCTATATCCACTTCCCTATGAACATCAAATTCCACGAGAACAGCCGATTGCTATCGTCAATTTGGACAACAGCCAAGTCAGTTTCCATCTAGAACGCATGGTAGATGCCACGCCCCAATTACAGGTGGTAGAGCGCATTCATTCCATTGAACAAGCCAAGCAAGATTTTTATCAAGGAAAAATCGCAGGATTTTTGGTCATTCCCAATCGATTCTATCGCGATCTCGCTATGAGCCGTCACCCGACGCTCGCGTATGCCGGTGATGCCTCTTATTTTTTGGTTTATGGAACCGTCGTGGAAGGCCTTTCTCAAGCGGCAGGAACCTTAGCCACTCAAGTAAAAATTCAGCATTTGCTCAGTAGTGGCGAAGCATTAACACAAGCCAAGCAGAGCTACTCACCACTGCAAAACAATCTAAAACCAACCTTTAATGCACGTATGGGCTATGTAGATTATGTGGTGCCTGCGGTATTTGTCTTGATTTTACAACAAACCATGGTGATGGCGGCAGGATTACTTGGTGGTACACAAAAACACTGCCATGGCTATTGGTCAGAGAGCTCGCAATGGAGCCTGCTGGCAAATCGTACGCTCGTACTCGTGTTGATTTATTATGTGTTAAGTGCCTATTATATGGGAGGAAGTTTTCATTGGCACGGGGTTAACACCATCGCAGCACCAAGCAATGTGTTACTCCTGCTACTCCCTTTTTTATTGAGTACTTGTTTTATTGGCATCTTTTTAGGGGCGGTAACGCCAAGTCGAGAATATGTCACGTTACTTGTGCTGGTCAGTTCAATGCCGCTGGTTTTTTCCGCCGGATTCATCTGGCCATTAGAAAGTATCCCACAACCCATCGTGTGGCTAGCCAACCTCTTTCCAAGTACACCAGGAATACAAGGATTCCTCGCGTTAAATCAAATGGGCGCCAATTGGCCACAAATCTCAACGCAGTGGACGCAACTGTGGCTACAAACATTATTATGGGGAGGATTGGCTTGGTGGCAGTTTGGTCGCAATGGCCGAGCAACAGAAACTAATTTTGCCAACGACGGCGCATTGTCTCAATAACGGCTGGCTCAATATCATGAATGCTACCGAACTCTTGTTGGCACACAATGATGTTGAGTTTAGCATGGTAGCGATACGCCAACTGTTTATAGAATGCCATTTCCCAATGGCGAACAAAAGTATTAGACACCACAATACTTTCACCTTGTTCAAGCCAATATTCACTGCGCTGCTGACACCACGCGTGCGCAGCGCTCAGTTTTTCGGGCTGAAATCGGTACTCCCCTTGTTCATTAATGAAAAACATATCGGCTTCCAAATGTACCCCTGGTAAGCGTTGGGCGAGCGTCGATTTCCCTGAGCCAGGTAAGCCGCGGATCAGCGTGACGGTTAAGGTCGTTTGCATTATTACACCACAATCTGGATTGATACCATAATCATATCAGTGAGTTAGCATGAATCATCAATTGACATTACCTTCCTTGTATATGAAAAACCTGCTCAATTTGGCGCGCGGTTGTGACTAAAGTTAGGCTTAAGTCTCGACATTATCGATAATTTGGGGTATAAGTCTAGATGTATAGACGTCCGTAAATAACAAAGGGAGTATGTTGTGCCTATTAAGATCCCCGATCAACTACCAGCCAGAGATGTGCTACGCCAAGAGCATATTTTTGTCATGCCAGAATCACGAGCGACCACGCAGCAAATTCGTCCGCTGAAAGTATTGATCCTGAATCTCATGCCCAAAAAAATAGAGACGGAAACCCAGTTTTTACGCTTGCTCTCGAACTCTCCATTGCAAATTGATGTGGAACTATTGCGGATCGATGATAGACCCAGTAAAAATACCCCGGAAGAACACTTAAACTCTTTCTATCGTCAATTCGATGTCGTTAAAAATCGTAATTTCGATGGACTAATCATTACTGGTGCGCCATTAGGTCTGGTCGAGTTTGAAGATGTGATTTATTGGAGTCATCTACAATCAGTCATCGCATGGGCTAAAAATCATGTTACGTCGACTTTGTACGTTTGTTGGGCGGCTCAAGCCGCATTAAAATCGATCTACCATCTGCCTAAACGGACACGTAAAGAAAAATTATCCGGGGTCTATGTTCATAACACTCAGTTTCAATATCACCCATTAACCCGCGGATTTGATGATACATTTTTAGCGCCACACTCTCGCCATGCCGATTTTGATCCACATTATCTAGCCGAACATACTGACATTGATATTCTGGCCGTATCCGCACAAGCGGGCATGTACCTTGCCTGTACCAAAGACAAACGGAATGTGTTTGTCACCGGCCATCCAGAATATGATGCCGCAACCCTGCACGATGAATATCAACGCGATCTCAACCAAGGGCTCGACCCTATGATGCCGATTAACTATTATCCTGATGATCGCCCCAGTAACACACCAAGTGCAACATGGCGTAGCCATGGCCACTTATTATTCTCAAATTGGTTAAATTACTGCGTTTACCAACAAACACCGTTTGATTTAGATAACTTTAGTGAAGATAAATTTACCAAAGACGATGACTGATAGGCTTCGACGGGCATCACAGTAGGATGCCCAATTCCCGACAGCGACAAACAGATTGTGATAAACCCATCGCAGGGTGCTTGCCGTAAACTATCTCGGTAAATTAGTGGGAACTACTATCGATAATTCATTTCATCATCGATATAACAAACACTATGCATCTGACCATCGCTATTCTAAGTGCCAATCTCCGCTCCCCCTTTTCCTTGGCATTGAGATGTCACATCACGGCCATTCTACTTTTGGTCGTGGTGTTCACCACTGGATGTGTTCATTCACCCACGCGTACGCTCAATAAAACGCATATTGCAGATAATCGACTCGCGTTAGCAATGGCATACTTAGAGCAGGGGCAACCCAAAAAAGCGCTGACAAACTTATACCGCGCTCAGCAAGCCTCACCGCATTACTTACCGACGCTAATGGGGTTCGCTCATTACTACAGCGTGGTAAAAGAAACCCAGCAAGCGACTATGACATATCAGCAGGCGCTAGCACACTATCCGCGTAATAGTCAGCTACTGCATAACTTTGCAGTCTTCCTTTGTCAGCAAGCGCACTATAGCCAAGCACAACGTTATTTTAATAAAGCAATCGAGCAACCGCATTATCAGAACGTTGCCCTCAGTTATGATAGTGCGGCTCAATGCTGGTGGAGGGCAAAGCAAAAAGAGAAAGCCATCAGGTTAATGCAGCACGCGGTCAATCATGCGCCGACGAATCGGCGCATGTTAGTGCGTCTAATACGCATGTATATGGGAACAAATAAAGAGAAAGAGGCCGAGCGCTTATATCGAAAACATCATCAGTTATTAAATCCGATTCAACAAAACCAACGTCATCCGACATTCAAGAAACACCATACAGAGGTGCCAATATTAGCGAAACGACGATAGCCCTCAGTGCTTTTTTAGATTGGTCGGTCTACCATCATCGCCACCTTTACGATCACGATAATGAGTACGACGACGATGGTGAGTATTTTTGGCGCGAACGGATTTAAGATATTCACGATAAACAATACGAATAAAAAAGCCTAAACCAATGAGCAGTAAAATGGTAAACACGAAGAAAAATGGCTTACATAACCAATTCGGTTGGCAAGGCACAAAAAATTCAAAATCCATGTTACCTCCAAAGGGATTAGCAATCGTTATACTTATATCGGCAACGACCTCAAAAACTTAATCTATCATGCTTCTTGCGACCATTTTTTGCGCTGTTCAGCGTTTTGAAAGCTCCAAGCAATAAAACGGCTGATTTTTTGACCTTGCGCCATTTCAACAATCCTCACATCACACGCCCCGACTTTAGCGAGCTGCTTTTGCATTCCCCGAACATTGTCTTTTTTGGAGATTAAACTGGAAAACCATAAAACTTGCGTTGCATAATTGACGCTGTCTTGTGCTAAACGACGCAGAAAACTGGCTTCTCCGCCAGAGCACCACAACTCACCTTGTTGACCACCAAAATTTAATGTTAAGCCACTCGATTTAATATGTTGCTCTTGTGGTAGCTTCGCAGACGTTGATCTTTTATGTTGGTTCTTACTTAAATTGGATAACTTGCGTTGCGTCCCCTGCTTTGCATCTTCAGCAGAAGCATGAAACGGCGGGTTACACGTTGTCAGAGCATACCGCTCTTCTGGCAAAATAATGCCAGAGAACATCGCTTGTGGCTGGGGCTGTAATCGGAGCGCCACTTTACCTTTTAAGCGTGGATTATACTTAACGATGCTCGCGGCACAGCGAATAGAAGCAACATCAATGTCGCTACCGACAACATTCCAGTCATACTCTGTGGCGGCAATGATCGGGTAAATTACATTTGCTCCAGTTCCAATATCGAGCATCGTTAGCGATTGATTTTGCAAAGTTGGACAATCATCAAATAGCAATTCAGCGGCGCGGTGAATGTAATCTGCTCGCCCAGGAATCGGCGGGCACAAATAGCCTTTTGGGATTTGCCAAAAGTGAATACCATAATGATAAGAGAGTAACGCTTGATTCAATAACAATACCGCTTGAGGCTCATTAAAAGGGATCGTCCATTGCCCCCGTGGGTTTTTCACCACGTAAGTTTTAAGGTCTGGAACCGCTTGGCTTAATGCTTCAAAGTCATATAAGCCATGATGACGGTTATTGGCATGCAATCCTGGCTGAGCACGACATGTCACTACATTCATAGGCACTTTATTTGCGGTATGCTCAGTTTGCTTCGCTGCAGTACGGCAAGACGTGTGACTTTTGGACGGATGATTAGACTTGTGTCGTTTAGGCGTTACCATGATTACTCGTTCTCATTGCAGATGGTTGTGCCTGCAGCAGGCACAAATTAACGCGCAGAGTTTACCTGAATCCTGTGATTATGCCACTCTAGAACAATTGCATCCGCATCAGTGCACAGTTACACTGCGCTTGTTGAAATGAGTTTAAGGAATTGTGTTGTGAAACGCGTTGTTTTATATGTCAAAGATAAATGCCCTCACTGTAAAGATGCGCAGCGCTATCTGGATAGTAAAAATATCCCTTATCGACTTTGTAATGCAAAAATGCAACGCGGTCGTAAAGAATTAGATGCAATGGGCGCTCGAAGCCTACCCGTATTGAAAATTGGCGATCGTGTCATGATTGGCTGGAATTCCGGTAACTTTGAAAAGCTTTATCGTTCACGTCAATGAATGCAGCAAAAGACACGCGCACAAATAAGATGTGACCGAATTTTTATCTCAATGTGTGCTATCATTGTTTCACTAATTTCGACTTCTTATCCCTATGAACACAACCCAACGTATTGATACTATCGAAGCGCAAGTGAATCAATGGCTTGATGACGTTGTGATCGGGTTAAATTTATGCCCTTTCGCAGCAAAACCTCAAAGAAACCATCAAATTAAAATTCATGTCAGCTTAGCAACCAATGAAGAAGCACTGCTCAGCGAGATTGAAACATGCTTGCAAGAATTAGATGCAAAACCCGCTGAGAGCCTCGAAACCACGTTGGTCGTGGCTCCTGAAATGTTCCATGACTTTTTTGACTACAACTTTTTTATCGATTGGATCGATGCTCTGATTCGCCAGCAAAACTGGGAAGGTACCTATCAAGTTGCCACTTTCCATCCTGATTATTGCTTTGCGGGCTGCGAACCAGATGACCCAGCCAATTTAACCAATCGAGCACCTTATCCTATCTATCACTTAATTCGTGAAGACAGTATGGAAAAGGTATTGAAACACTACCCCGATCCGGAATCCATTCCTGAAAATAACATTCAGCGCGTCACGAATTTAACCGCCAGTGAGAAACACATATTGTTTCCCTATTTATTTGGGCGCCCATAAAGCAAATACCCACAAGTCAATATAAACAGGCAGTAGCAATTCATCATGGGCATTTTCATCATTGAATGCTACCCTGACCGCCATCATCATAAAGAGAATCAAACATGAGTAAATTAAGCACTGATACCCAAGCAAATCTAGCACTTTTCGTGGAAGAAACCCAAAATACACAAACCGTATGGGGCCTACAAACTGAAGAAGGTTGGTTATCATGTGACTCAACGGAATTCGCTAACAGCGAAGTGATGCCATTTTGGTCAACCAAAGAAGATGCACAAACGCATAACATTGAAGAGTGGGCAGAATTTGAAGTTGTTAGTATCCCTCTTGATGTGTTTATTGAAGATTGGTTAGTAACATTAGATGAAGACGGTGTATTAATCGGTCCTAATTGGAATCAGAATCTCGACGGCAAAGAAGTCGAACCAGCCGATCTTGTGAAATTGTACCTGTAAGCTTTACGATATTAGTGCAACAAGGTGTTCAAAACACCTTGTTCTTTTCTTCCTTCTCACTCTTCCATAGCGAGCAGTCCGTTGCTTTGATAATATAGCGCCAATCTTTATTTACTGGACTGGATTCATGCAACTTACCAAACTGTCTCAAGATCTCTTTGATCACCTCTACCGCGATATTCGTGAATTTCGTACAACTTTTGATTTACCAGTCGCTCAACCAGACACACTGGATGCTCAACAAGATACGTTACATTCATCACTCATCATTGAGGAATTGACCGAACTTGCCGAGGCTCCGGATAAGACAGAGCAAGCAGATGCCATTATTGATAGTATTTATGTTCTGATGGGACGTTTAGTCCATCTCGGACATAGTCAGGTCAACGATAACCTCACAATCAGTTACTTTATTGATGTTTTACTTAACGTCGCGGTGAATTGCCAAATTAATTTCATTGCTTGTTGGGATGAAGTGCATAGCTCAAATATGAGTAAGGTCTGTCGTAATCAACAAGAATACGATGAAACACAAGCCTTTTATGCCAAACAAGGTATTTCACTGACCCCGATTACGAAAGGTGATTATATTATTGCCAAATGCGCCGAAGATTTTACTTCTGAAGTAAAATCGATCAAAGCAGGCAAGGTCCTAAAGTCGGTCTATTATCGCCCAGCAAATTTAGCGCCAATCGCTTAATAGTAGGTCACATCTTTATTGCTTGATGAGATCATTACTGGCACGTTAAATGGCAATGAATCGTTAACATTGCCATTTAAATTCCAATCTCCTGCTGTTATCACACGTTATTTCCCCGCTTTAAACTTACTCATCGGTAACTTAACTCCATCGAAATACCCCCTTTTTCGTAACATTATTATTAATTCTGCCTCGATTGACTCAATTTCAACTCCCCAAAAAAGTGATCAAACCGATCATATTGAAAAACGCTTCCCTATTCTGACTTATTTAGAAAAATTTCGTGCTCAATTCCACAATATCCGTCTGATGAGCTTTATATACTGCAACAGAAATACACCTACTCTAATTAAAAAATAATAATGAAATAAACGTAAAAGGAAATAACGATGAAAATCTCTCTACCCCTCTCTACTCTGGCTCTTGCCGTCACCGCAACGTTGCCATTTTCAGCATACTCTGCTGATAGTGCTGCATTAGATGCGCAGATAAAAAAAGTGCAAGATCTTCAGGAACAATACCAAAAAAACTTTGCCGACTTAGAATTATTACGCGCAGATTATCAAAACAAAACCAAACAAGAAGACGGATCGTCATACCAATCTTTGCAATCTCTTATCGATCGCGTCTCTATCTTTGGTTTCTTCCGAGCAAAATACGATCATGATGATAACGAACCCGTAGGCTCAGGCACCAATAACCGACACTTTTATATGGATTTACAAGGTAAAATGAAAGTGTCCGAGGAATGGATTGCACGCTTTGAATTGGAAGCTCGCAAAGGCTACACCGTCAACCAGTCATGGCGTGATGGCGATGCGGGTAACTCAGACCAAGATGGTACCGTCCAGCGGATTTGGGTTGAAGGACAACCTGGTGGCGGAGTCGGTATCGCTCTCGGTACAAAATGGTGGGGACTCGGTTTCCAAGCCGTACCATTTGGCCATGCTGCCGATGGTGTGCAAGTTGACTATAATGTCACCGACCACTGGAATGCCAAAGCATTTTGGTTACGCCCTCGTCAAGGGGATTTGGTCACTATGCCGAATGGACAAGAGACTCAAATTAGCGGCTTGAATGTTACTGGACAACTTGTTGATGGATTAGAAACCAGTCTGACCTTTGCGACCAACGAAAACCACAGTGACGACCAAGAGATGGACCGCATGGGCGCGATAGAACTGAAAATGCAAGCGACGCCTGATATTATGTTGCGCACTGCCGTCGTTCTCACCAACGCCGATGACTATAATACCAGCCAAGAATATCGTATTGATTATAAAGAGGTGAACCTTCAAAATGTCGGTTCATACAGCCTCTATGCGCGTTACTTTGATTTTGAGCGCTATGGCGATTACTCACACGATGATGAATGGGGTTCATTACCTGCCGATACACGCGGTGGTATCATCGGTGCGAAGTACGTCTTGTATACCAATGTTGTCTGGGAAACGTTTTACTCGTATCAAGAGCGTAACCGTTCCGGTGAGCTAGAGGGTATGGATCGTAAAGCAGATCGTAATTTATTCCGTACTCAGATTGATTTCCACTTCTAACCCTCAGGCTTAATATTCACCTCCCATC
>JBQGON010000134.1:0-9620 GCA_052087065.1 Vibrio sp.
GATGATTGTATTTTGGCAGACTTTACCTCAGTGAAAAAACAGCCGTTACAGGCGATGTTGAATGTACATAACGGGCCAGTTGTCGGGCTGCACCCGATGTTTGGTCCTGATGTACCGAGCTTAGCGAAACAGGTGATTGTGTGCTGTGATGGCCGTGATACCGATGCATACCAATGGCTACTCCAGCAGTTTGCCATTTGGGGCGCCAGCGTGTGTGACGTTTCCGCTGAAGATCATGACCATGGTATGACCTTAATTCAAGCCTTACGTCATTTTACGACGTTTGCGTACGGGGTACATCTGTCACAACTAAAACCGGATGTACAAAAACTGCTGCAATTGAGCTCTCCGATCTATCGCCTTGAACTCGCCATGATTGGTCGTTTATTTGCTCAGGATCCTAATCTCTATGGCGATATTATTTTTTCCTCGTCAGAAAACTTAGCCATGATCGAAGGATACAGCAGCAGTTTTAATGAATCGGTACGCTTAATTCAACAGGGTGATAGGCAAGCTTTTATCCAACAGTTTAATAAAGTTAGTGATTGGTTTGGTGATTACTCAAAGCAATTTATGCAAGAGAGTCAAAGTTTACTCAAACATGCTCACGATGCGGTACACCGCAGTTAATGGTTTTCACAAAGATGTCTGTGAACACAATCGCCATGGTATCGCCATGGCGGTTTTATTCATGGGGAGGGAGTTCGATTAAGTGCTCTAAATCTTCATGGAATTTTTTATCATCTCCCATATTCAATTCAACGATACGCTTGTAGTGCACCAAGCTTTCTATATCAATATGATCGACATCGAGTTTTATATAGTTTTCCGCAAGTTCAGTGATTTTGGTGCTGAGATCTATCTCAATATCGGTATCGGGTAAAATGAGAATCACATCAACTATTTTGTTGGTATCAAGTGATGCCGGCGGCTGACAGGTAATGATTAAATCATGGATAGAGATATCGTGGATCGACCCATGAAAGCTCAGCGTGTCACCCTGTAATAACTTCACCGGAGCGGTATACGTCACGCGTACAAATTCGTCTTGTGCCATTATGATTATTCAACTTGTTGAGATGGTTATCTAATGAGAATAGCAAAGATTACAAGAATGGGAGCAAATAAAAAGGGCGACTTATGCCGCCCTTAACACTATTGGTGATTATTTGGTTATACGTTTGTATTTGATACGGTGCGGCTCGGCAGCTTGTGCCCCTAGCGTCGCTTTTAACCAGTCCATGTAGTCGGTGTAGTTACCTTCATAGAAGTTAACTTGGCCTTCATCACGGTAATCCAAAATGTGCGTGGCAATACGGTCTAAGAACCAGCGGTCGTGGGAAATGACCATGGCACAGCCAGGGAATTCTAACAACGCTTCTTCTAAAGCACGCAGCGTTTCTACATCCAAGTCATTGGTTGGCTCATCGAGTAGTAATACGTTACCACCAGATTTTAATAGTTTTGCCAAGTGAACACGGTTACGTTCACCACCGGAAAGTTCACCAATCACTTTTTGTTGATCAATACCTTTGAAGTTAAAGCGTGAGCAGTAGGCACGCGCTGGGATTTCAAAGTTATTGATACGAATGATATCCGCGCCTTCAGAGATCTCTTCAAACACGGTGTTTTTATCATTCATACTGTCACGGAACTGATCAACAGATGCTAATTTGACGGTATCCCCAAGCTCTATCGAGCCAGAGTCTGGTTGTTCGGTACCGCTTAACATTTTGAATAAGGTTGATTTACCCGCGCCGTTGGCACCAATGATGCCGACAATCGCCCCTTTAGGCATACTAAAAGATAAGTCATCAATTAATACACGACCGTCGAACGATTTGGTTAAGTTAGTGACGTCGACTACTTTATCGCCTAGGCGTTCACCTGGCGGAATAAAGAGTTCGTTGGTTTCGTTACGTTTTTGATGATCGTTGTTTTGTAGCTCTTCAAAGCGTGACATCCGTGCTTTTGATTTAGATTGGCGACCTTTTGGATTCTGGCGAACCCATTCTAGTTCTTTTTCAATCGTTTTTTGGCGTGCTTTTTCTTGAGCCGCTTCATTACGTAAGCGTGCATCTTTTTGTTCTAGCCATGAGCTGTAGTTGCCTTGCCATGGAATCCCTTCGCCACGGTCTAGCTCAAGAATCCAACCCGCCGCATTATCAAGGAAGTAGCGGTCGTGGGTAATCGCGACGACAGTACCGGTGTAATCACATAAGAAACGCTCTAGCCATGCCACGGATTCAGCATCCAAGTGGTTGGTAGGCTCATCAAGCAAAAGCATATCTGGTTTTTCAAGTAGCAAGCGACAGATAGCGACACGGCGGCGTTCACCACCGGATAAATGCTCAACTTTTTGATCCCACTCAGGTAGGCGTAGGGCGTCAGCGGCGCGTTCTAGCGCGTTATCAAGGTTATGACCATCTTTCGCTTGAATAAGCGCTTCTAATTCACCTTGTTCTTTTGCTAAGGCATCAAAATCGGCATCTGGTTCAGCATAAGCTGCGTAGACAGCATCTAAACGAGTCAGAGCGCCTGCCACATCGGCGACGGCTTCTTCAACCGTCTCACGAACGGTCTTACTCTCATCCAATACTGGTTCTTGCGGAAGGTAGCCGACATTCAAGCGTGGTTGAGGACGAGCTTCACCATCAAATTCATGATCGATACCTGCCATGATTCGTAGCAGAGTGGATTTACCTGAACCGTTTAGACCAAGCACACCAATCTTAGCGCCTGGAAAAAAACTTAAGGAGATGTCTTTAAGGATTTGTCGCTTGGGTGGCACAATCTTGCTCACCCCAGACATGGTATATACGTATTCAGCCATTGCCGATCGTCCTTATTACTCTTTGAAATTAAACCGTCATTCTATACTAATCATAGGTCATTTGTTACCGCAGTAAGGATTTTTCCCTGTTAACGAAACGCTCAAATATCATTAGTAAATTTGTGAACACGCTTGATTAAATGATAGAAAAACGTGAGTTGTCTGATTACTAACATCAAGTTTACATCTAACTGGTT
Source organism: Vibrio sp. (assembly GCA_052087065.1). Lineage (GTDB taxonomy): Bacteria > Pseudomonadota > Gammaproteobacteria > Enterobacterales > Vibrionaceae > Vibrio. The sequence goes on from JBQGON010000134.1 coordinate 3,031, forward strand.
TACATTTGCCTTCAGAGTTTGCGTAATGAACAGTCCACAGCAAGCATGGAGTAGGAACTTTAACTCATGACGTTATATCCGACAGTAAAACGAAAAGTGTGGGTCGTATTTTCACTTTTTATGATGAATTCAGTGGCGAGCGTGAATGCCTACGCTCAGCCGTCTTTGGACAAACAACGTGAGCTCTATGAACAAGCACAGGACTGGTTAGATAATGAGAAGGTGGATAAATTTAAACATATTCGCCATAAGCTGGTGGGCTACCCGCTGACACCTTATTTAGATTATCGAGCTTTGCTGGTTGATATTGGGGATAAATCGCCTGTTACGGTGCGGGCTTTCATTGATAGCCATCGTGAGTTTCCATTTTCTCGGCGTATCAGCGCGCCGTATTTGTCTGCCTTAGCCGATCAGGGAAAATGGAAAACGTTACTCGCGTTTCAACACCATGAGCCGACAGGGGAAACGTATCGTTGTCATTATTACTATGCCAAGTTAAAAACGGGACAAACTCAAGCCGCATTTGCGGGAGCCCAAAAACTGTGGTTGAGCGGGCAAAGCATTTCCGATGCGTGTGATCGTTTATTTGATCAATGGACCCAATCAGGACATCGGACGGATGAATTGGTTTATCAACGTATAATTTTGGCTTTTCAGGCGCATCAGCCACAGCTAATGCGTTATTTAACCAAGCAATTATCAACCCCAAAATGGCAGACAGCCGGACAAGCTGTCAGTGAGTTATATGACGATCCTGAGAATGCGATGGCGGTGGCCAAGCGTTTACCCGATTTGCCGCATCGAGTGTCAATACTCACCTTAGCTTTGAAAAAATTAGCAGTCCGCGACCCTGAGCAAGCGAAGCAGGAATTAGAGCAAGGTCAGGAGCGTGCGATTTGGTCCAAGTCCCAAGTACAGAGTTTGGCGGCAGCGGTGGCGGCGCAGCTTTTAGATACTGATGATCGCGCGTTGATTAAGTGGCGTGATCGTGTCATTTCACACAGTCACAACATCGGCCTCATCAGTCAACGGATTCGCTTTGCGATTCGGCATGCGGATTGGCAAGGAGTGAAGGCATGGATTTCTGTATTACCAAAAAGTTCGCAAAAAACCCTACGTTGGCAGTTTTGGCAAGCTCGTAGCGACATGTTACTTGGGCATCACGCCAAAGCGAAAAAACATTTACAAGCGATGCTTGGTGAGCGCGATTTTTATAGCGTAGCCGCCGCCAAGTTATTAAACAAGCCGGTGGAATTTCCTACCAGCACGCTTAAATATCAACCCAATTTAGTCAAAGATTATCACACGGCGCTTACTCGTATTGATGAGCTTATTCAACGCGACAAAATTACGGCAGCGAAAAGTGAATGGTCATGGCTATTAATGCGTGTTCCACAAGACACCAAAACCATGCTTGCCGCTTACGCCTTAAAGCAACATTGGTATCATTTGACGGTTAGCGCGACAATTTCAGCCCAGCTTTGGGATTATATTGAGCTGCGTTTCCCATTAGCACATCATTGGTGGTTCCAGTTCTATGGTGAAAAAAATGATATTGAACCGTTAACCTTGATGTCGGTAGCACGGCAAGAAAGCGCACTCGACAGTGAAGCGCATTCTCCGGTTGGCGCTCGAGGTATCATGCAAATTATGCCTGCGACGGCACGCCATACGGCCTCTAAATATCAACTCGACTATTCTAATGCTAAGCAACTTTATGATGTGAGTAAGAATATTGAGATTGGAAGTCGTTATTTTGAAAGTTTAATGCAGCGCTATAACGATAATCGTATTTTTGCTTTGGCCGCCTACAATGCAGGCCCAAGCCGAGTAAAACGTTGGCGTGATGACACTCAGCAACGCTTGGGGCCCTTTGCGTTTATAGAGGCGATTCCGTTTAGGGAAACGCGTGGGTATGTACAAAATATTTTGATGTTTGAAAGTTACTATCGTCGTTTAGCGCAGTCACCCAAAGCTTTTTTACGACATCAAGAGATGCGAGCAAAATATTGATTCTTTTCAAGAGTCCTCTAAAATGGCTGGGTGTATCACTTGACGAGTACAGTTATGTCACAGCAACCAGAATATCAAGAATGGCAACAATTGATGACGTTATTCAAAAACGCCACCCAAAATGATCAGCATGACATGTTATTGACGATGTTAATGACATCGGATGAACGCGACGCCTTGATTGCTCGTGTGAATATTGTATGTGAGTTGCTCAAAGGTGATGTTTCACAACGTCAGATCAGTCAAATGCTCGGTGTGGGTATTGCCACCATTACTCGTGGCTCTAACGAGTTAAAGTCTTGCTCTGAAGAGCAAAAGGCGTGGATAGAAAAGTTGCTGCTGACCAAATAGTGTACGCGATAAAAAATGCGCTGGTGATTCACTCACCAGCGCATTTACTTTTATCATGCATGATAGGTAGTGAGGCGCTATCTTAGTTACAGTGTCGCAGGGTAATGGTCTGAATTTAGGAAAGGCACTAACGCCAGAATCAGTGCCTGATGGTAAACCGAGCTACGGGTTAAGTGATTTTGCGTGAGTAAGCCAATCGCACCGCCTTTTTGTTTAATATTATCAGTGGCAAAGACTTCGTCCATCACATTACCGAGCTCATGAGCATTTGCCAGTTTATCCAGAACACGTGGCGGTAACGCGAGGCTAGCAGAGCGCGATTCTCCTTGGTGCTGCTCAGATTCAATCACAATCCATGCGAAGGTCGCATTCCCTTCGATACCCGCTTCAATTCCCACATAATAATCCGCACCTTGCTCTATTTGTTTGGCATTGTTAACGCGATTTTTTGCCCCACGGTAAGTTTCGTTATTACTCATCGGTTGATCTGAGACACCTGATGGCACATCGATACCATTAAATTGAAAGGTGTCCTCTGGAAAGATCAGTTCAAACGCGCTTTTCACGGCATTAATTTTGGCTGGGTTCAGTGAGGCGATAACAACGGATGACATGAGTATTCCTTTAACGTAATTGTATGGCGGTTGGTTTCACATTTTCGATAGGATAGGATCCTAAAACTTTGAGATGGGTTGTCAACGTCGTTAACTCGACCAGTGCTTGTTGCATTTCAGGGGAATCAAGATGAACTTGTAAATCAACGTAGAACATTTCTTCCCAAGGGTTGCCCATGATCGGTCTCGATTCGAGTTTGGTCATGTTAATACCGTATCGTTGAAGAACGAGTAGCGAAGAGACCAGCGAGCCTGCTTCCTGTTTAGTGGACATGATTAAGGTTGTCTTTGCCGGAATTTGTAAAGACACATCGACAGGTTTACGAGCGACCACAATAAAACGGGTGTAGTTTTCGCTTTGGTTAGAAATATGAGTTTGAATGGGTTGCAAACCATATAGTTTGCCACTCGCGGCACTGCCAATCGCCGCAATATCATCACGATCTAATGATTGCACGGTTTTCATCGCATCTGCGGTACTCACACAGCTTTTGAGTTCCACATTTTTCATGTGACGTAAAAATTCACTGCATTGCTGATGAGGCTGAGGGTGTGAGTAAAGTTCACGAATCGATTCAAGTGGAATGTCACGCGTCGTTAATAAGCTATGTTCAATCGGATAGGTGATTTCCCCTACGATATACAAAGTCGTGTGTTGCAATAAATCATACACTTCATTAATTGAGCCTGAGCTGGTGTTTTCTATCGGTAGTACACCAAAATCGGCTTGGCCTGCTTCGACGGTATCAGTAATATCACGAAAGTGTTGGCAATTAATTTCGATTAAATCCGTGTGCTTACGGCTAAAATAATCGCGAGTAGCAAGGTGTGAGTAGGATCCTTTTGAGCCTAAAAATGCAACGCGAGCATGGGGGTTACTATCATGCGGGTTGGCAAGGTCTTGTAAATAGGTTTGCTGCAGTAACACCGAATCTTCAATAATAGTATGGAACAGTTTCGTAATATACGGGGCGTCCAAACTATACTGTTCTTTCCCTGAATTGATTAACTTAACCAGCAACTGTTGTTCGCGTTTGGCATCTCTGACCGGTTTTTTTGTACTGATTTTACTCTTCGCTACTTCAATACTGAGGGCACGTCGTTGTGACAGCAAAGAAAGGAGTTGGTCATCGAGCTCATTAAGGCGCTGCCTAATTTCATCAAGGCTAAGTGAAGTGTCTGTCATAGCTATTGTTATCCTTAAAAAAAACCTCCCAGTCTGGGAGGCTTTCTGTTCGTTTTTGACTTTTATGCCAACGAGCATGCCTCCGTGATTTAACAGAGGACAAAGAAGTCAAAAAAGAACAGGTGTGATGTCATATCGGTTATGATTATTTTATCGATAGGCTTGGAATGATTTTACAATAAGCAAGGGCAGGTCTAGCGTCAAGCAAAAAAATAGCGCCCTAAGGCGCTATTCGTGGAATGAGTTACTCTTCTTCAATCGGGGTGGGTGAAACACCTCGCTTCGCTTCGTGTTTGTGGCTGTATTTATTCAGTTGTCGGCCAAGTTTTTGTTCAACTTCGTTGATGGCGACATACAAATCTTCATGCACAGCAGAGGCGGTTAACTGACCTTTGGGAACACTAATACTGGCTTCAAATTTTTTCTGCTTGTTGGGCTCTTCACTGAATGTTGCTTGGCAGCTAATTAAGTCAACTTGCCATTTTTCCAGTTTTTTAAATTTGCTTTCAATATGATCACGGATGGCAGAGGTAACGTCGATATTTTTACCTGTAATGTTCAATTTCATAGTGCCCTTCCTTTGTTGTATCCCTTATGGGTTAATCTCAGAATGCAGCATAATCAGAATGAAATGTTTGATCAAAGTCACTTTATTGTAGGAGATTTGTGAGTTTGAAAATCAACGTGATCTGTCGCAAGGAGTGAAAGAAAAATAGTTAGAAAAACCTTGAGATTCTTTTCCAGCACGTTACATTGGACGTATTGAAACTAAAAATACTCGGCATTTTAGCGGTTTTTTTCGTTTTAAAATAAGGTAGTGCAAAGAAATGTGACCGGATAAACGGTGGTGATATTCACTGATTATCCGGTTACATTAATAAAAAAGCCGCATCATTTGATGCGGCTTTTTGTTTTGATGCACTTAGTTGACCGGATTAAGCTTCATTAACTGCTTGGTTCGTTCAATCGGTTTCTTTAATCCTAACGCTTGATAGGCTTTTAGTTCTATCGGAATCGATTTACGTGCTGCCTGCGTATCAGGGTAGGTTTTCTGAATTTCTTGTGCGCGATTAATTGCGGCTATCCAGGCTTTGCGACGTAAATAAAAATCTGCAGTTGCCAGATCATAATCGGCGATGCGATGCTTTAGATACTCCATACGCTTTTTGGTATCTTTCGCATACAGACTATTTGGGTAACGCTTCAAGAGCTTTTTAAAGTCAGCAAACGCTGATTTGGCCGGCTCTGGATCACGATCGCTACGATCCATTCCAACAAATTCTTGTACAAAGTTATGATCTTGGGCCATATAAGTTAGGCCACGCATATACAAGACCCAGTCGATCTGTGGGTGTGTTGGATTCAAGCGAATAAAGCGTTCGCTGGTGGCCAAGGCCATCGCATAATCATCGCTTTTATAGTAAGCATAGATAAGATTAAGTTGGACTTGCTTCGAGTAAGCACCAAACGGATAGCGAGAATCAAGTGCTTCGAGTTTTTTAATGGCGGTTTGCCAGTTTCCTGATTGTAGTGACTCCTGAGACTCTGAATAAAGCTGTGAAGGAGGTACATCAGGCACTACTTTGTCGCTGCTTGAGCAGCCGTACAACAGCGTGAGTGTCAGTAAGCCTGCGATAGTCTGATATTTCATGTCAGGAGATGCTTCCTTGAAATTAGTGCTTCTTTAACTTAAGAGCCGTAGCTCCAAAAAACGTGACGTTACTTTCTGGGCAGTAACAGATACAATGGCGTCATATATTATCCATACTAGTGGCATTAGTCCCAAGGTTTTTGAAAAAGTTCGATATGGCGCAACAGATTGAATTAACCCAAACAGTAAAAGAGCAACAGTTAGGTCAGCGTTTAGACCAAGCTGTCGCTGAGCTATTCACCGATTTTTCTCGTACTCGCCTGAAAGAATGGCTAGTTGACGGAAAAATTTCTGTTGACGGTAACGTCGTCACTAAACCCAGAATAAAAGTCTTAGGCGGTGAAGTTATCACTGTTCAAGCTGAACTGGAAGACGAGGAGCGTTGGGAAGCGCAAAATATTCCTTTAGACATCGTATATGAAGATGATGACATCATCGTGATCAATAAGCCGCGTGACTTTGTTGTGCATCCAGGAGCTGGGACTCCCGATGGAACAATTTTGAATGCGTTGCTTTATCACTACCCGCAAATTGCAGAGGTTCCGCGAGCGGGGATTGTCCATCGTCTTGATAAAGATACCACTGGATTAATGGTGGTCGCGAAAACAGTACCAGCGCAAACTCGCTTGGTACGTGCTTTGCAAAAACGCAACATCACGCGTGAGTATGAAGCGATTGCTATTGGTACCATGACTGGCGGTGGGCAAGTTGATAAGCCGATTGGTCGTCATGCAACCAAACGTACTCTGATGGCCGTGACGATTTCCGGACGCCC
>JBQGON010000135.1:0-9404 GCA_052087065.1 Vibrio sp.
GAAGATCAGCGAGTTGTTCAACGGTTTGCTGTGATTCTGTACAACGAGATTTTAATAACTCACCATGCATATGCACCACCTGTCGACTGCCGCCTCGCTCATGTAAATTATCAATATTCTGGGTGACAATCGTCACTTTGCCTTCAGATTCGCTTTCTAATTTCCCTAATGCTTGATGAGCAGCATTGGGTTGAATGTCGGTTTTTTGTAAATCACGGCGACGTTGATTATAAAATTCTTGGACTAAGTCGGGGTCTCGGAGAAACCCTTCAGGGGTTGCTACATCTTCAATGCGATGCTGTTCCCATAAGCCATCTTCACTGCGAAAAGTTTGGATGCCAGACTCGGCAGAAATACCCGCACCAGTGAGGATCACGATATTGCGATAAGGAAACTTCATGATTGATCCTTTTATCAATTGTCGATGTATGTGACAGCGTCACCATATTAAAGCGAATAAGCAAAGCTTGTAATGGCGACATACTGCGATCAACTGACAAGTGTAAATAAATATGTCTATAAAAAAAGCGCTATATCGCCCTTTTTACTGAAAAATCGTTATTTCCCGTCAAAGACCTCATCACTCCTCTTCTTTCCACTCTTTAAATTTTCGCTCTAGCGTTTTACGATTGACACCAAGCACTTTCGCGGCCGAGGAGCGATTCCCTTGATGCGCGCGGACAACTTCTTCAATATGATGCCGCTCAACTTCTTTTAGAGTCCAGTTATGAGGGTAATCGTGCCGTTGGCGAGGATCTAACTGATGATCCTCATGAATGGTCGGCATACTCATCCCATTCGATACCGTCACAGTAACCGGCGCTTTATGCTCAATAGCATGGGTGCGTAACCAATAATCGGAAGGAGACTGCTTGAGTAGAATGCAGTTTTCGACCAAATTCTTGAGCTCTCTGACATTTCCCGGCCAATGATAATCACGAACGATGGCAATATCCTCTTCTGTCCACCCCGGTAAAGGTAAGCACAAGTCGCGGCAGAGCCGTTTGGCGAAAAAGGGTAAAAGTAACTTTAGATCGGACTTTCTTTGTCTTAGTGGTACAACGGTTATGCGACTCGAATATAAGCGCGACAGTAATGGTGAAGGATGACGTGCCGCCTGCAAATCGGATAATTGCCGGTTCGTGGCAACCACCACCCGAACATCAACAGGCAAATCATAATCAGCGCCCACGGGGCGAATATATCCAGTATCGAATACTTTTAATAGTGTTTGCTGAACTCTGATAGGCAGATTTTCTATCTCATCGAGATATAAGGTTCCACCATTTGCTTGCTTAAATAGACCCGGATGATAGATTTTATTCTCCGCATTGAGCACTTGTCCATACAGTGTTTGCTCTAGCGTTTGTGTTAGTGGATTATGCCCGCTTAATGGGACAAAAGGTCCATCGCGTAAGCTAAGCGCATGTAAGCGTCTTGCCACCAATTCTTTACCCGTACCGGGCTCTCCTTGAATTAAAACGGGTGTGCTATCATGACAGCGCAAATGGGTACTTTGTTTCAGTGCTACGGTTGACTCAGATTCACCAATAATTTTATGTGAATGATGCCGTGAAAAGTCATGAGAAAGCACTGACGACTTGTGACGCTGCTGGATAGTTCGCATACAATGATGTATCGCATTGCCAGCTTGTTGTCCATTAATAGGGCTTAGGATCAAAGAGGCTGATGGGCGATACCAATCGGTCAATACGGAAATCAGCGTCGTTTGCTCAACAAGTAATAAAACCTGACAATGTTGACGATGCCAATCTTGTATCTGCGCGAATGCTGTGGATGGGTCAGAAAAAAAAGTAAGTTCAATGATAATGATATCGTATTGATAGTCTTTTACCGCTTTGGTGACGTCAGCCATACTTTCCACTGTAATAAATAGGCTGAACCAGGATGCGAAGTGTTCAACCAATGCCGAACGTGTTTGCTGGGATTCACTCGCAAGCAATACAGAGTAAGCATGATAGACAGGTTTATTATCTGAGCGGTTGGTCATCATCAATTGCAATACCTTTGAATCAGGAGACATCCCCTTCTATTAAAGGTAGAACGTAAACTAGAAAAGGCGAATTAATTGCCAATGGTTCAGAAGCACTATGGAGTTTCATCATGATTGATCCACAAGACATCACTTGGGTTATTTTGGCCGGAGGTCAAGCCACGCGTATGCACAATCAAGATAAAGGGCTGGTAAAATTCCAAAATAGACCGCTTATAGAGTACACGCTTACTCGATTACAACAACAATTGCCAAAGCCAGTCGTGATTAATGCCAACCGCAATATTGAGCGCTATGCACACTATGGAGAAGTGATCGAAGACCTATTACCCGGGTATCTAGGGCCATTGGCTGGAATTCACTCGGGCTTACGTCATGCGCAAACTTCCTGGGTGGGGTTTTCGCCGTGCGATAGCCCTTTTACCCACCGCGAGCTCATTACGCGGTTTTGTCAATATGGAGGAAACGATGTGGATGCTCTCGTAGCTCACGATGGTGAGCGAGCCCAACCTGCATTTGTATTACTACATCGCAGCAGTATTACCCTGCTCGAAGCGTATTTAGCCACCGAACAACGCCGGCTGATGGGATTCATTAAACAACTGAATTATCGAGATGTTATCTTTGATGATGAACCTCACGCCTTTACCAATATCAATTCGCTTGAAGAAATACAGTACTACACGATGACTCCGCCTCAGTTATCTTCTTAATCACATACGCTCAGTAGGTTTAAGTAATAAATGCAGCAGAATGCGTGACAATTGGATGAGTTCAAGGCAAAATCCGCCCGTTAACATCACGAAATAAGAGAAACGACTATGTCTCGTACTATTCTGTACACTTATAACGATGAAGAAAAGACACTCGTCTTCTCTTATCAAGAGTATCGCTCTGCACATGAAGCCGTCGCCGCGGCAGAAGGGATCGATTTAACCAGTTACCTGCAAATGGAACAGCAGATTGAAGCGATTTCGGATACCAAAGCAGTGCGTAACTATCGGGACAATCACTTTCGCAAATTAGGTTTTAGTTACATCACATTGAAGCCTAAAGAAAATGTCGGGATTGGTAAAAAACCAACTCAAAAATAATGGCATTTTAGCTATAGAAAAAGGGAGCTATCTAGCTCCCTTTGTGCGCTTTGTACATTGATACTCACCTCAAATCGATGTGTCCAAATTGAGAAATGCAGCTCCGCGCACGCCTCCAGAGTCACCATGACGTGCTTGAATAATTTGAGGACAAGACGCAACCGACATCAAATAGCGAGGGATCCGTTTGGGTAATTCGTCGTACAATAAATCAAAGTTAGATAAACCACCGCCAATCACAACTACGCCAGGGTCTAACGCAGTGAATAAACCACCGAAGCAAATAGCGGTAAACTCTAAATAGCGATCAACAAACTCGACCGCATTTGCTTCATTTGACTGATACGCCTCGATAATCTCTTGAGCAGAACACTTGTGCTGATAATCATGCTCGTAAAGGGTTTCAAAGCCACGGCCAGATAAATAATTATCTAGGCAGCCTTGTTTCCCACAATCGAGTAACGGCGGATTATCCCCTAATGCAAACCATGCATCAATGGGCACCCGCATATGTCCGACTTCTCCCGCAACATGATTGCGCCCTGAGAGGACTTGGCCATTAATGATAATACCACCACCAAAACCTGTCCCCATGATCAAGCCCAATACCGATCCTTGTCCTTGAAACTCATCATCCCAAGCTTCAGACAGCGCAAAACAATTGGCGTCATTCTCGATATTAACGTCACGTTGTAACTTATTTTGTAAATCCTGACGTAACGGCTTGCCATTTGCCGCAGGAATGTTGACCGTCAACAGCGTGCCATCACTCGCATTTTCCATTCCTGGAAGACCAATGCCTATTTTGCCTTTTTCGCCAAACTTATTATCGTGACGTTCCACCAGTTCAATGATCGATGCCAGCAATTGCTCATAGTCATCCGTGCTGGTCGCCAAACGCTCTTTGGCGACGCGCTCTAACTTATTATTGAAAGCGCCAAATTCTATTTTTGTACCACCAATATCAAATCCATAATACATGAGACATCCTCTTGCTGTACGCCACATTACATTCGTGACTTATATGTCCTGCTCACCTGTCGGGGTAACACTTTTTTTCCATTGTAGATATAAGGATAGCTCGGGTCGAGATGCATCAGTCGCACCTCGGCTCTTCGTCATTAAATAGGTTTCTTTAAAGGCATTAAACCAATACCGTAAAGCGGTTGCTGCCTGCCTTTCCCCTATTTCTTGCAAAACCAGTGACGCCACCTCTGCCGTTGCCAAGTACTGCTCGTTGTCAGACTTACGCATAATATAGTCAGAAACCGTATCCGGTGTCATTGACATCAATGGCAAAGACTGCAAATAGGACGATTTACGATAAATACGCCTCGCTTCACGCCAACTACCATCGATGAAGACTAATAAAGGAATTTTATCACTTTGTGCGAATGACGAAGCCGCAATCACTTTGGCATCATCCTCTGCACTGGTTGCTGGGAATACTAAGACTGGCGCATACTTTTCATCAGCGAGCTGCGCTAACATTTCTGTGGCAGGCTCTGTTCTATGCCATTGAAAGACCTGTGTATCTTTAATGGTATCAGCAATTAAGCGACCTGTGTTGCTGGGTTTAAACACTTCATTATCAGAAACGATCAACATCGCAGAGACACGTGTATGGATATCTGGTTGATGGGAACACAAACATAATGACTCAGATACGCGACAATACATGCAACGCTTAATCTGTGCACCTCGAGCCGTAAAAGGTTTGGTTGATTGTTTGAGTCTGAATTGATACAAATGATGGAAGCCGTGAATTCTCATTACATGCTTAAATAAAAAACCATAATGAGAATTCTACGATTACAGATGACAGTTCGCTAGTAAACTTTGATAAATTGCCGAATAAAACCGTTCGTTGGTAAAAAGGATTAACCATGAATTACTATAATGCTTGGCTGCAGTGGGGATTTTTCTTACTGGTATTTTTAGTGCTCGCAATATGGGAGTCAAACCGACCACGTCGTACATTAGCCCAAGTCAAAATACTGCGTTGGCTCAATCATTTCTCATTGTTTGGTATTAATGTGACACTGTCATACCTTGTCATTCCTTTTTTCGCGGTCAGTTCAGCGCTTTGGGCCAGAGAACATGATTTTGGTATTTTGGTGACGCTGAATGTAAATCCGTATTTAGCGATCGTATTGACCGTCTTGATGCTTGATTTAGCCTTGTATATTTTTCATGTTTTGATGCATCGCTTACCTGTCTTATGGAAAATCCATCAAGTCCATCACAGTGATACCGATATTGATACTTCTACAGCGCTGCGTTTTCATCCTGTGGAATTTTTATTAATGCTTTGGATGCGCATTGGTGTGGTTACCCTACTCGGTGCGCCTGTGCTTGGCGTTATAGCCTACGAGTTACTGTTTAGTGGTATGTTGATTTTTAATCACTGCAATATTAAGTTGCATCCTCTACGAGAGCGCCAGCTACGTTGGTTAATAGTGACACCGGATGTGCATCGCATTCATCATAGTTTGAATGAAAAAGAGCACAATAGTAATTTAGGGTTTGTTTTTTCTTTTTGGGACCGTTTCTTGGGCACATATATTATGGAACCTCTTTTAGGTCATCCTGCAATGCGTTTAGGCTTGTCTTATGGAAGAAAAAGTCGCGAACAATGGCTAGACCGATTACTGTTTTTTCCTCTTAGGCGTGATGTAAAGAAATGATAGTGTTAAAAAAATTGCGGTTGGTTTATTTTTACTCGGAGCAGAATGTTTACTGACATATAATAATGTTAGTTATGGTGCACTAGGAATAGTCACTCTTTTATCATTAGAAGGAAATTATGCCAACATCGAATACCGCCCATCTGCTCATTCATGTATCAGGGCGGACATTGACCGTAATACTACTAATGATCATAGGATTAACAGGATGTAGCTCAACACCGCCTGCGGCTGCGTCTTCAGTAAAGAAAATTGTCAAAATAGACAAACAGACGATGACTCATCCTCAGCCATTGCATCAATTCTATGAAAAGTGGCAAGGCGTCCCCTACCGCTGGGGGGGAACTACACCAACCGGAGTGGATTGCTCTGCATTAGTGCAAATTGCTTATGAGAAAACCTGGCAGATAGATCTGCCGAGAACGACCAAACAGCAAAGTTTAGTCGGCAGTCGTATTTCGCCAGCCAACGCGCGCTATGGTGATTTGGTTTTTTTTCATATAACGAAAAATGAGAAACATGTGGGTTTATATCTTGGTAAGCAACGCTTTATCCATGCATCATCATCACGGGGGGTAATGATATCGCGAATGAACAACCCATACTGGGCTGCCCATTTTTGGCAATTTCGGCATATCGCAAAATGAGACGGAAACCGCTCTTTTAATCGTATGTCGCAACCGCTGAATCAAATAAGTTTTTCACTAACGCAACGTATTCATCCAGAAAACGGATTTGCTCGTTCGTGGCATTTTTTTCCCACACACCGGCCAACACTTCCCCTAAATCTTCAACCACAGCATCGGCTTCTTTTAGAAGCTTAAAACGAATACTTGCATGTAATTCAGGGTTTTGTTCAAAAATGGCCATAATGTTACTTGCAACCATGTCTGTCACTACATCTTCAACGCTTTCTTCACCGATATCTCCATCTTTAGTAAAAATATCAAGATTAAAAGAAAGATGTTCGATTAGTGCTAGGTAACCATCGGTATCTACAACCACTTTCATTTCTCCGCTTCAAATACTTGGATCAATTGCGTTTCTTTATACTAAGCGATGACGCCCAACTGTGACAAATGCTTTGCGGCAATTTTCAGGTATTTTTCTTAATATTGTGTACTACTCACCCACTGAGTACTCGACATGGGTCTCTTAATCAGATTATAGTCAAACCTTAGGATAAAATCCTAGCGAGGCATCTTGCTAATCATCGGTAAAACGAACCGATATCATGGAACTCATACAATGAGTTTCTAATCTAACTATCATTCACTACACTCTCGTTATTCAGTCAATGCCAACTTAGGGGGCGACGATGTGGGCATCTATTAGTGAACAACTGACGCAAGCTTTGGGTCACGCTTTCCCGATAAAAGAGAAACAATCTATCGAGGGCGGCAATATTAGCCATGTCTATCGAATTAGCGATGGAACCGATACCTATGTTGTCAAAGTCAATACCAAGGAATTTCTCCCTCAGTATGTAGCGGAAGAATATTCTCTTAATAGCTTATATCAGACTGACACCATAATCGTACCTCGGGTGATCGTCTGTGGCCAAACCAAAAGCCACTCATTTATCGTGCTTGAAGACCTGCCTACTTCTCCTTTACATGCAGAAACATGCAGTTATCAATTAGGTCAACAATTGGCTAAGTTGCATCAGTGGGGAGAACAAAAACAATATGGTTATGACGATGATAACTTCATTGGCGCGACACCGCAGCCTAATGTGTGGACCAATAAATGGCATCAATTTTTTGCAGAACAACGTATCGGTTGGCAATTACAGTTGCTCAAAGAGAAAAACATTACGTTAGTCGAGATTGAAGAGTTTATCGCACTGATTAAAAAACGTTTATCTAGCCATCACCCTAAACCTGCGTTGCTACATGGCGATTTATGGCAAGGTAATGTAGGACAAACACCCACGAGTAGTGTCTGTTATGACCCAGCGAGCTATTGGGGAGATCGTGAATGTGATGTCGCGATGACAGAATTGTTTGGCGGATTTCCGCCTCGTTTTTATGCGGGTTACCAATCCATTTGGCCACTCGATAATGGCTATGCTCAGCGCAGAGATATCTATAACTTGTATCATGTGTTGAATCATTGCTATCTATTTGGTGGCGAATATTTAGCACAAGCGACCGCACTAATTGATGAAATACAAAAATGTGATTGACCCCTATCAATCACGTCATTGGATGAATATATAAGTAGCTCAATGAGTTGCTAAACGTTGTGATCTGGTCACATAGAGTGATAAAATCTTGTGCTCAAATCAGTATAAGTGGATGACACCACGGGGATAACGCATTATGTTTACCGGTATTATTCAATCAGTTGCTCACATCGCATCGATTCAAGATCACCAAGGTATCCGAACATTTGAGATTGAGTTCGAATCTGGATTTTGTGAAGACTTAACGATAGGCGCAAGCGTCGCGGTTGATGGCGTCTGTTTAACGGTAACGGCCCTGTTATCACCCACGCGTGTTCGATTCGATGTGATGCTCAAGAGTTTAATGATCACAACATTAAGTGATTTTCTTGAAGGTCAAGCGATCAATGTCGAGCGTGCTGCTAAAGATGGCGCAGAGATAGGCGGCCACCCGCTGTCTGGTCACGTGGATTTTCGCGCAACCGTGTTAGATGTGCAGGCAATCGACGATAATTATCGCATTCGTATTAGTGTTGCCCAGCACTGGCTGAAATACATTTTCCCCAAAGGCTATATCGCGTTGAATGGCGCGAGCCTAACAATTTCTGATGTGAATAAACAAGAACACTGGTTTGATGTCTGGTTAATTCCAGAAACACGCCGTATGACCACTTTCGAATTAAAACAACCCGGTACTGATATCAATATTGAGATTGAGCGAGGAACGCAAGTCGTTGTCGATACAGTGCGTGAGGCTATCGAAGACAAATTAGGGGCGCTACTACCGCTATTAAATTCCCTACTCGCCGCCAACGGTGAAGATATCGACTCACTCGCACAGCACATGCAACACAATATTAGAAACAATCAACCAAGCGAAAATAGTCAACGAGAATAAATTCAGACGATTTTTTCCTATCGAAAAGCATCGTCGTTCTGACGATGCTTTTTTCGTTTTATCTTAAGGCTTCTATTTATGAAAGCAATCAACCGAAGACAAACCGATGAAATAACTAGCTCTATGTAGCACATTTCATTATGATTCGGTTCCAAAAAACAAAATGATAATAATGAAATACGCTATCGCCTTTTAAGTCCTTTGGGAGAACTCTGTGCAGCACTACAAACAAGAAACGTTGAACTTGATCAAGTTAGCATCGCCAATTTTAGTCGCGTCCATTGCTCAAACCGGTATGAGCTTTGTGGATACGATTATGGCGGGCGGTGTCAGTGCAACAGATATGGCAGCGGTTTCTGTAGCAGCTAGCCTTTGGACACCGATTATCTTATTTGGGGTCGGCTTGCTGATGTCATTGGTTCCCGTTATCGCGCAATTAAACGGGGCGTCTCGTCAGAAAAAAATTCCATTTGAAGTGCAACAAGGCATTTCTATGGCTCTTCTTCTCAGTATTCCCACCATCCTATTGTTATTAAATGCAGGT
>JBQGON010000136.1:0-9353 GCA_052087065.1 Vibrio sp.
GCTCCAGCATCGCGGTGCAATTTTCCACCCAGTCACCGGTATTCATATATAGCGTTCCGTCGATATAACCCAATTCTGGGTTATGGATATGCCCGCATACAATCCCATTCACATTATCGCGCTGCGCACGTTGCACCGCCAGCTCACGGAACCGATTCATTGCGGTTTGTGCTTTTTTCGAACATTGCTTGAGAGTTCTAGCAACTGATTGATAAGGCAGACCGCATAAACGCCGGCCATAGTTCCAAACCCCATTGAGCCCGAGCACCACATCGTAGGCATAGTCACCGAGAATTTCATCAAAACGGCTGGCACACATATCGCGGTCAAACACATCCCCATGTAATAGTAAAAGGCGCCCATGGGCTGGGCTGTCATACACATACTCTTTATGGATTTCAATATCTTGTAAGCTTTCACCATCATAACGGCGCATCGGGATATCGTGATTACCAGGAATATAAATCACCCGTGTGCCTTGCTTCGCTTTGCGTAGCAAAAGCTCGTAGACTTTTTGATGTGCTTTAGGCCAGTGCCAGCGTCGACGCAGCGCTTGCATATCGACAATATCCCCGACAAGAAAGAGGTAATCACTTTCATGAGTTTGTAAAAACGTTAGTAAATACTCCGCTCGGCAATGCCTTTCACCCAAATGTAAATCTGATAGCCAAATAGCCTGACAGTGACGTTTGCTTGAAGCCATACCTTCTCCCGTTAACAAGCTGACCTATTGAGACTAGTCAGTCGGGTTGACGATGAGGTGACAAGATGTTGATGTTTGTGTTACAGCCACTCATCATCGACGGCATCACGCGCAGCACGAGCCTCACGCATCGTACAGTCGGTGTGTGCCATCAACTCAGCAAGAGTGATCGCGCGATTCTCCCGCACTAATTGTTGTAATACGTCAGATGGATCCGCTGCTGGCTGGGTTGGTAACTTGGCGAGTGCGCCATGCACACGCTGAATGATGAATTGGTGGGTATCTTGAGGGAGAGATTGGCAATATTGGCAGAATTGGTGTAATTGATGTGGGGTGCCTTCAATTTGCCAATCACGCGAACGGCGAATTCTTTGTAGCACACAACCATACTGAGTAGCACTATCACGCAATTGTGACGTTTGTGCCCGCCCGACATGTCGAACGAGAGAACGTAATACAATTGTCAAACGATCACTCATAGTCTGACCTTACTAATGGCGGCATGATGGAGGAATCATAATACGGACTAACGGAGAAAAATCATAGCGTTGACCATGAGAAAAACTACCGCGTTCGCCGAACACAGACTATGATAAAACCATACGCAAAAAGGCGCCGCATGAATGAAAGGAGTGGCCATGAAGCAATACTTTACCGTCTGTATTGACGAACAACAGCTGCCCGAGCAATTGACCACTCTGACTGTTTGGGTGGCACAACAAACAATGCTGCCGATTCAATTACTTTATCGTACGTCTTCAAGCCCAGTACTCACGCAGCTTAATGACGACCTTACGAATGTAGATGGCCATACTGAAGCAATGGAGCCATTGCTGCGTGCTGATGAGCAACTAGCGCAAGGGCAACTCGATCATGAACACGCAATGCTACAACCATTTATCCAACAGTTAACGGATGCGCAGCTCGCTCCTGTGTTGTCGCATACCCACCACAGTTCATGGAAACAAACCCTAAGCGAATACCAAGACAGTACCGAGCTGTTTATTATTGAAAGCCATCACACACATCAAGAAAAATTGCCCGACTATTTAGAAAATGTCATGACGTATATGCAAAATGACTTGTTGATTGCCAAGCGCCAACATAATGCACCAAGCTGCTGCATTGTTGCCTTTGATGGACGTTCGCATAACTTAGCATTTATTCGCAAAATCCTCGCCATGCCCCTGCTAAAGTCGATACCCTTACACCTTGTTATCGTCAATGCCGATCAAGAAGAGCGCCACTACTTCCAAGATGCCGAAGCCTACTGGGTCGCGAATGGTAGAGAAGTCACCAGTGTAGAGTTACACGGTAACGTCGCCGAGGAGTTGAATCATTATCAACTCAGTAACCCTGATTCCTTATTAGTGATCGGCTCATCTCCCCACTCACGTTTTTTACAATTTTGGCTCGGCAGTCATACCAAAGATATTATCCATTGCGCAGAGGGATCCGTGTGTATCCTCGCCAACTGCTAAATATCGTCCACCCTGACGAAAATCACCATGCCTCTAGAGTGCCCTCCTGCCAGAGCAAAAAGAGTTAACGATGACATGATGTTGTAATGTGCATTATGTTTAATAATGTTTCGTTATACCACTCAATGGACATTCATAACTAAAGGGAACTCTATGATGAAAACACTCTGTTTATTCTTGCTCGCGGTATGTTTCTCCACAAGCACATTGGCGCGAACGGACGTTTTTCCAGCCAGCACATTTGATCAGCTCAATTTTGGCTTATATTGGTTTGGCGCCAACAATCAATACGAAAAAGCCTCTTCAGCCACCAGCCACGGTAGCCAATTTTACGATCCTCAGAAACCCACTTTGATTTTTATTCACGGCTGGCAAAACGGTCATGTGGCCCGTCATGACCGCATCGTATACTTTAACAATGATAATGGCTGGCCCTCCCAAGACTTTGCGAACATTTGGCGCAGTGAAGGCTACAATGTCGGCATTTTATATTGGGATCAATTTGCCGATGAAAAAGAATTAAAAGATGCTGAAGCCAAGGTTTGGACGGCAACGGGGCATCGCGATATGCGTTGGTTAGACGGCCATGGAACTTACCATTCAGGACCCAAGCAGAATGTTGTCGATCTGCTTTTAAATAATTATGACATGGCCATGCAGTAT
This sequence comes from Vibrio sp., assembly GCA_052087065.1. Classification (GTDB taxonomy): domain Bacteria; phylum Pseudomonadota; class Gammaproteobacteria; order Enterobacterales; family Vibrionaceae; genus Vibrio. Next base: position 2,848 of record JBQGON010000136.1, read on the forward strand.
TACACCGGGCCAGAAATTCGGCTAGCAGGACACAGTTTAGGTAATCAAGTGGCATTGCGCCTTGCCGATAAACTCACCATACAAAGTCAAAATGGGCAAATCTCACCGCTGGCTGTGCCTAAGCGCGTGAGCCTACTTGACCCATTTTATTCAAACTACCCGAAGAGCTACCTTGATGGTGCTTGGGTCGGTGAAAAAGCACGTGCCATTGTTCAACGCTTAAAATCCGCAGGCACCGTCATTGATTCGTACCGTTCGTCTATCGTGACTTCCAGTATCTTTGTCGGCGATGAAAACAAAGCGCTGTCAAACGCGGTTGCGTTTACCGAAATTAGCAGTCAATTTTTCAATCAGTTCCAAATTTCCGAAAAGCACAGCTCCGCAGTGTGGCTATACTTGTGGTCCATTCTCTACCCCGCGCCGGTCGTCACCAACAGCGCCTTACCTGGTTTATCGGCCTCATCAACTTATGACGAGGTTCGCCAATGGATGCAGACAAGCAATCACTTAATACAAAGCGCCGGTGGGTATACCAAGAATCCGCAAGATAATCTCTATGAAATGGGCCCCGCGCTATAACATCAACTAGGGTGAACCGACATCCATTAACAAAGCTAGAATCGAGTACAAAAAAAAGCAGCGCTATTTAGCGCTGCTTTTTATCTGACCTAATTCACCAATCACTACTTACCGTAAATATCGAAGTTAAAGTACTTTTTCGCAATTTTTTGATAAGTGCCATCTTTATGCATGGCAGCCAGCGCTTTATTAATTTTCGCGAGTAGTTCAGTATCCGCTTTACGTACCCCGATGCCAGCGCCGACACCAAAGTATTGTGGATCGTTGATTTCTGGCCCACTGAAGTGGAAGTTTTTACCCACAGGACGCTTAAGGAAACCATCGTCAGCCGCGACAGCATCTTGGAACGCCGCATCAAGACGACCGTTCACTAAATCAGCATATACGATATCTTGGTTTTGGTACGTGACCACATCCACCCCTTTCTTTAGCCACACTTGCTTAGCATAGGTTTCTGCGGTGGTGCCTTGGAAAACACCGACACGTTTACCTTTCAAAGATTTAGCCGTTGGAGCAAGGTTGACACCTTTCTCTGTCACCAAACGCGCTGGTGTGCCGTAAAGTTTGTCAGAGAAGTTAATTTGTTTTTGACGTGCAGGAGTAATCGACATAGACGATAAAATCGCATCAATTTTTTTCGCTTGCAGCGCCGGAATCAAACCATCAAAGTCGCTTTCGACCCAAGTGCATTTTGCATCAATACGCTTACAAATTTCTTTACCCAGATCGATATCAAACCCAACTAAAGAGCCATCTGGCTTTTTATATTCAAACGGAGCATAGCCAGGTTCAACACCAAGGCGAACTTGTGTCGCGGCCATTGTCGAAGAGGTAAAAGCTAGCCCAGCAAGTAATACGGCAAATAGTGATTTTTTCATAGTCATTCCAGCTAATCCTGATTGCTAAACCGCAACCATTGGTTGATTCGTTAAGGTATGATTCCATTCTGCACAAATCACTATGCATAATCAAGTAAATAAAATGAATTTTTAATCATTTTTAGAATTACGAATGAATTGGATATATTTTATACAATGATGACAAGGCGTAACCAAGGCCAAGCTTTCTCTTATGGGTGTCTGGTTTTGTGGTTATTTAGTTCTGTCTTCTATTTCATCGAATACTTCAACTGAAATACGTTCAGCAATTTCACGCATCTTCTGCATTTTTTCTGGGTTACGATACCCCCAAAATAACTCCCAATCGTCACGCGAGTTCCACTTAGCAATAGTTAGAACCTTTTCAGGGATGTCATAGGAGCGCAGCATGAAGCTACCGAGCGCGCCCTCAACTGAATTATGAATTGATTCTGTCGCCGAGCGCCAGACATTTTGAAATTCATCCAGTTGCTCTACCGGCACGCGCCATTCATAAACCACTCGAAACATACAACCTCCTTTCAAATACGTGAACTGAATTTCCTATGTATGAGCCACATCATCGCCCAATTAAGTGGTTAACATTACGCTGAATAACACCGTAAAAACGTTACTCAAAGCATAGTAAAACTGCCATGCGTGGGGAATCTAGTTGAATTGATTATTAATAGCGTTCTGACCACTCCGCCCGCAGCACTCCATACTTCAACGAGTCATAGTACTCACCTTTGTAGTATATGAACGCCGCGTTAAATAAAGAGCAACACCACCATCAATACTCAAAAATCAGTCCTGAATGCGCTCGCATTAGCCAGCCGCTACAGTGAAGTGTTTCGACATGCTCAGTACACACAACCATTAAATTCAATGACTTGATCGCTTAAAACACAACCCTCATTGTAAGACTTAACCATACCACCACGGTAAACAAACTGCTTCCAACTTTTCTGCTGCTCATCGAAGTAATGAATTGGCAATAATAACTCGGAATACCCAGAGCTTTTATAAACATCCGGATTATACGCAAAGAGAAAAGAATGAATTACCCCAAAAGACTCTAAATATCGGTCAAGTTCATCCACGATAATTTTAGCTAACCCTAGGCCACGCTTGCTAGGTATGACGGCTATGCCACCGATTAAACCTGCTTTGAAATTTTTCGAGCCCTGATTCATTAAACGACTATACGCGAAGCCAGTGGCAATAATTTGGCTTTCATCTTCAACAAGAATCGCGCAAACAAATTCTGAACTTAGAAGGAACCTAGAGTTCTGACCAAATACCGAGGTTAGATGAGTATTCAGCTTGGCCTCATAATCTTTAATCTCAGCATTTTCTATCACTGATACTTTCAAAGTTAGCTCCATTCACATAACGCAAAACTTTGCGGCGGTTTTGGACTAAGAAGTGGCGAAAAGGTTGTCCGCCTTCCATGACTTGTTATTTGCACAACTCACGTAAGCTCCGAATAACACGGACACCCGTAGGCGCTGAAGTACCATCGTTGGTTAGCCAAATCGGCTGCATTCCAATTTGCGCAGCTGGCTCGATATCTTTAACCAAGCTATCTCCGACCATAGCAACCCGTGACGCAGTAAAGCGCAACTGCTTCAATATTGTTGGAAGGAACTCTGAGTTCCCTTTTGAATAACCAGTGTTGGAGTAACAGAAGTAGCCTGACACGAACTGATCTAACCCAACTCGAGCAAAAGCCCGCCGAATTTCAGATTCAGACGAATCGGCAGCACCGGTAGCGATATAGATGCATGCCGTCTTGGATAAAAAGCGAAGAGCTTGCTCTGCTCCGTCAACCGCTTCCACTATTTCCCAATTACACATCTTCCCTGGAGTTTCTGGGAAGTCAACCATGAGAGTATCACCCCAGTCGAATAAATATGCGTCCATAACCTTACCATTCTGTCCTATAACGCCTTGTATGGCATTACTAGCACGACCCCCATAGTATTACCATTAGTTCTCATTCTACCTAAGCGACGAAAAATCGAGTAAAACAGTGCATTTTCCTAACACACTCAGAACGACTATCGCACTCAAGCACCTAGTCAGTGATTGTACTCACTTAACTAGGTGCCCCAATCACAGCGACCGTGATGCGTCTAACCATTCAATCTGAGAGCTTTAAATCACCCGCTTGTTTTATCAACACCAATTGTCTTTGTTTACGCACTAAAATATATAGAAACGATGATGAAATTATAAGCGCACCAGCAAACGTCCATGCATATTCAATTGAGAAATTTTTTGCCACATAACCTAGACATATTGAACCGACCAGACCGCCAATTTGCATCACGAAAGATTCAAACGACAGCATTGTGGAGCGTTTTCCCGATGGAATAGCTTCATTATATATAGTCGCATGTGGAGACTCTTTAACTCCATTAATTAAAAAGAATGTCCAATATGCAAATGCAAACCCAGTCTGTGTTGTGGATATCGCCATAATAACGAGTACTGTACCCATAAGAAATCGCATCATAAACAATACGAATGCATAGTCATTTTTAAAGAGTCTACATAATGGAATTGAAATATAACTCCCGAATGCCCCTGCAAAAAAATAACCTGCTCCTAAAATTCCTAATATGCTTGTTTGAAACTCAGCACCGGCTAACTCCTTTGCTTTAGGTTGCCACAATATCTCTACGCCAGAAAGACTAAAGCCCCAAACACCTGATGCAAGGATTAACAAAAAAACTAAATGGTTTTTTAGTCCATAATGAACTGAAGTCGTAATAATAGAAGGGAACGCCATTAGTCCTGATAATATACCTTTTGTCTGATGTTCTAGTGTACGTTCTTCCTTAACTAACACCGACGTGAGAAAAATCTGACATAACACAAGAAAGAGAGCAAACATTAAATTAAGAGAATATATGTCAAAGCCTGCTATATGAGAGATGATAACGCTTAAACTTGACATGGGTATATATCCTCCTAATAAAGAGGCGCCCCCCAGTGACAACGTGATAAAAATACCGACCATTGCCAATGTCTCCTGCAAGTTTCCATCAGGATACTTTTTTTCAAATTCATCAATAAACCATGCGTCTATCGTACCTGATGATAATGAGCGGCTGGCCCCTAAGAATGCAAAAGCAATAACATAGTGCCAAAACTCCTGTGAAATTAACATCCCAAAGAAAGCGACAAACATCAGAATAAGAGACAGTATAAATACCTTTTTCCGCCCGATGGTATCAGCTAAAGCACCCGTTGGAAGCTCAAGCAATATGATGGAAGTCGAATACACTCCCATTACGATCCCTACTTCAAATAAATCTAGACCTTTTTCAACTTGAAAAACCGTTAAAATTGGCAAAATTAGACCAATCATAAACCACTGAAGTGATTGGTTGAGTATATAAATTTTTTTTAAGTTTTCACAAAACATTTTCATCCCTAAATGACACAATATTCCGACAGGGTACTAACAAGGTGCCCATAATATATTCATAACAAGAAACTGTACCATACATACGGCATTTTAAATGCATGGGTTTCTTATTTATTAGTTTACAAGCAAGTTTATTCCCCCATTGGCGTAACACCAATAACAAGAGAAAGATAGTTGTAATACTTAATTCAATGCTAAAAGACGGTGTAATATAGGATAAGAATAGCGCCAAAAATTAGCTATTGACGCCAAGTCTCTTGTTAAGGATATTTTACCAATGACTCAACTTCACTTAGGCTTTCGATTTGAAAAATGCGGTCTGGAAGGTTTTCCATCGAATGGTAACCTTTAAGTAACACTGAGCGCATACCCGAATTTAGTGAGCCAATAGCATCGTTTATAGGATGATCCCCAACATACACGCACTCATGAGCGCTAAACCTCTGAGATGCCATCGTATCAACAAATACCTCAGGGTTTGGTTTTTTCTTACCTAATTTTTCTGAACTGACAACTTGGCTAATCAGTGAATAAAATGCGGTAGTTGCTAAGGTTTGTACTCTTGAAGCGTGTGCACCGTTAGAAATAACGCCTAAAAAGTACCCCTGATCGTACAAATTTCTCAGCAAATTCTTAGCACCGGCCATTTCTATGGCGCTTCTTGGAAAAACTTCTTTCCAAAAATCAATTAATTCTTGAGCGCTAACTCTAAGCTTCCAATCGAGTTGACGGCTTAGTTCACAACCAACAGCTTCACTAATTTTTCTGTATTTTGAATCTGTAGCTAAATACCCTCCGTTGTCTACAAGCTTAATTATTGAGGAAATATTTTCAGTATTGGTGATGTGCAAGCGACTACCATATTTTTCCACAAACGTAGTTACAAACCGCTCAATACTCGCTGTGCGATCTACTAATGTATTGTCTAGATCAAAATATACTGCCTTAATAGCCATGTGCTTTCTCCTTAACGCCTCAATAATAAGTGAGCCAAATGTGGCGGGCGATTTGCTCTGCAAATGGCATGACATGTTTAGCGAGTCTTAATTTATTGACTTGTTAGCTGTACTTTACACCCAAACATCATTTTCAGCCGTCAGCTCGCTACCTGAATCACCGGTATTGACAACTCCTTTAGGTTCAACAATCATGATTTTACATTCACTGTTAGCAACAGGTTTATGTTCCACACCTTTTGGAATTACAAACATTTCACCCGAATTTAGGATTACAATGCCGTCACGGAATTCTATATTAAGAATACCTTCCAAAACGATGAATACTTCATCTGTATCAGGATGATCATGCCAAACAAATTCGCCTTCAACTTTTACTAACTTAAATTGATAGTCATTCATTTCTGCAACAACACGTGGAGACCAGTGTTTAGTAAATTTCGAGAACTTATCTTTAAAATTTATAGCATCAAACTTCATTTTTACTCCATACATTCATGTACTGCTAACGCCGCGTTAAGTAGTGAGCAACGCTGCCATCTAACCTAAACCATTGCACCGTAAACACAAAATTCAATTTGAACTGAGAATGCCAAGCGTTGCGAATCACTCTTAAATGCTTGTATGGATAATGACAACTCAAATTAGGGTAAAGTGAGACCCAGGCTTTAGCAG
>JBQGON010000137.1:0-9225 GCA_052087065.1 Vibrio sp.
GTGGATAAGCCAGTTGGCATAGTACCGCGTAGCGTTCATATTGATAGCGTTTTAAACGTTTCAAAACTGAGCACCGAATCGGGTAATAATAGCGTTAGTGTGACAAAAGTGTGTGACGGTGTAATGACATCGACTGGCCGGTATAGGCAGGGTTTACGTTAGTGAACGTTGAATTGATCAAGCCATTATCTTGCGCGAGGAATGACTAATCCCACTGTAGCACGGCGTAGAGTTGCACGTACTTACGAACCAATTGTTGGTTGCGTGAGCGTTTAAGTGGGTGACCATATTTCACATAGCATGGACGAATATTAAACATGGCGTCTAAAGTCTGTGTCATTTGCGACTGGCTTTCGTACAAAGTAATACCTTGAGTTTTATATTCGTCGAGCTCGTCCGGTAATTGACCTGTCCACCAATGCAATAGTTCACGACTATTGTGACTGCGACTGATCCAGTGATCGGTTAAAATTAGCAATAAGTCATTGGGTTGTAGGCCATATCCGTATTCTTCTTTCCATACCGCAATTTCACGCATGAGCTTATTACGACAGGCTGAACTGGCACTTGCCATATGATGAGTGATGAGCCACACCGTACCAATATCACTACTCACGCGATAATGATGAGGATGGTCATGGCGGTTCGCCGACTCGATCGCATCGAAATGACAGCTGTGTCCAAATTCTACGAGTGTTCGTGCTAAGCGGCGCGAGAAAGCCATGCCTAGATGATGATTACTCATACCTTGATTGTGTATCGAAGGGTAATGCTTTTCACAGAGCTTTAGGCAATCAACCTGAAATTCATTAATACTTTGCGTAACGATATCCAACAACAACGCAGATTACTCCTTGTAAACTCGTTAGCGACGATAAGCTTTAGAGACAATAGGGCATGGCTAGTAAGCCACGAGATGATGTAAAGACTATAAGCATAGCTGACCACTGGTGCAATTCTAAAGTAGAAATAAGTCGAGGTTGTCACGGATATCATCCACTTAGTGAAAGTAGCATACTCACAAATGGGCACGAGCCATGAGTACGACACGCGACAGTGTCACTTTTATCAACGCCGGAATGAAGTGCTCACCTTGCTGATGTGTATGACTGACAATCGCCAGAGCAAGATCGGGCTTGGCGAATTTCTTCAATACCTTAGTGACGACTTTGGGTGGTGCGATGGAATGATTCGCCGGAATCCTAACCAGTTCGCGAAAAAATGGCTCGAAACCGTTCATGTAGAGAAAATGCTCGATATCACGCTCAGGGAGCTCCGTCAGGCGGTGATTTGATGTCTCATGATTGAGCATAGAACGTACCGAATGAGCGTATTTTTTTCCAGCACCATCACCGTCGGTAATCACATGCCACTCAATCCCAAAAGCTTGAGCGACTTTTATCATCGAGCGCAATCCTGATTGGGCAAATTCTATGATTTGAATACCTTCTGCCGCGAGGTTGTATTGCAACTGCCTTGCAAACTCACTAAACAGCCATACTTCTGTTTCGCCTTCCACCAATAGCCAACAGCGAGCGAACAACGCACCAGGCCGATGGAAGCGTAAATGAAAACCGATACGGCGCAGTTCGTCAGGCGAGAGACCTTTGGTTGGCATGGTGCGAGCAACCGTGCGTTCTTGCTGTCTAACGAGTCGCCGAATCGACGCCAACGGCACCGCGGATATTAAGTCAGAGCTATTGGTGGTCAGAATTTTTTGCATGGGAAGATGATTTAATAGGCTCCATGCACGCGCGAGATGTGTTGGATGTAATCGTCCTTCTGGATCATCGATGATCACTATCGGCCGAGCGCACCGCCTTAATTGATGAGGGCCTTTCGCTTGGAGATAGGTGTTCATCAGCCTTAAAAATAATAACTGAGTGTGGGGATTCTTGCTTTCCTTGACGAGCTCACTGAGCGATTGTCCTTGGGATTCTGGTAATCGAAACACCGCTCCTTTTGCAGAAGATGAGCGAAACGAATTTGATGACTTGAAAGAGAAATAATGCTCAACTAATGCCTCCATGGCATACATGCTGGAGCGGATTTCGCCTTTGTTCACGTGACCGGGAGTCGCCATTAATCGCCGGCAAGTATTCTCTAATCGCTTTTCGAAGCGAGCGTTACTAGAGGTAGTTGTCTCTTGCGGCTGGCTATTTTTAGGTAGGCGCCGGGCATCCGTTAACCGCAGAATGGGGTGCAATCCCATTAGCTCTTGGACAAATGTCGCGCTTTTAGTTAAAACTTTAATTCGCCCTTGGCTATCGAGGAAGTCGTAACGAGTGGTGATCGTCCCGTTTGCTTGCTGTGTGGCAGATAAGCGATAAAAGATCCGGTAACGATCGTCTACGCCATGGCACCACAATGGCTTAATCCGCCGATAACGACCCGCTTGGCGTTCTTTTTTATCGACTGAGGTGAAGCAGAGAACAATCTGACAATGACGGGCGAGGCGTTGTGATTCGGCCATATCAACATGAAAGTCTTTGCGTGTGAATTGATACAGTTCCTGACTCGGGGGCAACATTAAGGTCAGTGCATCCAGTAATGAGGATTTTCCCCAAGTATTCTCGCCGATAAGTGTCGTCAGCTCATCAAAGGATAAAGATAAACGTCGAATGCCTCTAAAATTGGAAATCTCAATACGCTCTAAATGCATAAGCGTTACTCTCTGTTGTATCAATACGAGCAAAATTTCTGCATGTTGTTGGGATAAGCCTAGGAAAAAACAGTCAGTCTTGACACTGAGTTCATCACAAACCGAGGTTTATTACCCATCAGTGGTAGCGGGTAGGTGAAGAAGAAAACTGACCAGCGCTATAAAATCGCGGAAATATTCGTTATCCTAGTCGGCTCTAATTCGGTAGTGCATTAAGTGAATTTTTCACTATACCGTACAGAAAAAGGAGCCTTCTCATCTATGACCGAACATTGCCACATTACTTCCATTACACTGGCTCATATCAATGATACCCATTCGTACTTTGAACCGACTCCTGTGCAGGTCTCGCTAGATTCTCCGCAAGGCTCCTTATTTCCGTATGTGAGTGTCGGTGGTTTTGCTCGTATTGCGACGCGAGTGGCACAATTACGTGAGCAGTCTAGTCAACAGCAACGAGAGCTGATTTTTTTACATGCCGGTGATAGTTTTCAGGGCACGTTATATTTTTCTTTATTTAAAGGTCAGGCAAATGCGCAATTATTGAATGCGTTGCAAATTGATGCCATGACATTAGGTAATCACGAACTCGACATGGGCAATGAGCCGGTTGCCGAGTTTGCACAACTAATTGATTTTCCTTTGCTTGCAGGCAATTGGGACTTATCAAAAGAAAATCAGGCTAAGCCAGTTCGCTTAAGTAGTAATGACAAGGTTTATAGCTACGAGCCGCATACGCAGTGTGCACGTTGGATTCTCAAAGGCGATCCTGAGCATCCAGTTGCCATTTTTGGGGTTTCGCTAGATAAAATGACAGACATTGCCAATCCCGATGAAGATACACCATTTGTTAATGCAATTGAGGTGGCGCGAAATACCGTTGCGGCGATTCAAGCGAGTGGGGTGAAGTGCATTATCGTATTGAGTCACTTAGGCTATCAGCAGGATCTGCAATTAGCCGAGAAAGTGGCGGGAATTGGAGTCATTGTTGGTGGTCATAGTCATACCTTACAAGGAGATTTTAGTGACTTAGGGTTTCAGAGAAATGATGATTATGGTCGGCGAGTCGGTGATACGTATGTCGTACAATCAGGCTGTCACGCTTTAGCTTTGGGTCATTGCCAAATCGATTTTGATGAAACGGGACAGGTAGTGAATTTTCATGGACACAATGAGCTGATGATAGGGCGTCGCCTCTTTATGGATGCGAGCTTAAACACGGAATTCGATGACCAACAATACACCACTTCACGGGAGAAGTTAGCGGCTCATCCGTTTGTGACGACGTGCGCTAAGCACCCAGTAATTCAAGCGATCTTACACGATAAATATTTACCCGAAGTACGCAAACGCCAGAAGCAAGTGGTGGCACAACTCGAAAGACCACTACGTCATGTCCGTATTCCGGACGAGCAAGGTGCTAGCGAATTGGCCCCACTAGTCGTCCAGGGGTTTTATGAAAGTATGCGTGAAGAAGGGCACCCAGTGGATTTCGCGCTGCATAATGCCGGCGGCATTCGCGCATCGGTTTCCGCGGGGCCGCTAACCGTTGCCGATATTGTAGGCAATATCTTGCCTTTTGTTATTCCCCTTGCCATTTATACCGTGACAGGAAAAGTGCTCGCCGATGTGTTAGAGGGGGCGGTAAATAATGCGTTAAGCAATGGTGTGGTGGGAACAGGGACTGGTAGCTACCCGTATTTACATAATTGCCGTTTTACTTATCAAACTGATGCAGCGCAGGGGCAGCGCATTCAACAGCTTGAAATTTATCGTGATAATACTTGGCAACCTGTGCGTGCTGAACAAGAATATTGTGGAGTGTCTTCGAGTTATACGGTGAAAGGGAAAGAGGGCTACGATGCCTTTGCGCGTATGACTCAGCCAGTAACCTATAGTCCACAATCCATGGCGGATGCGTTTTTAAATTTTATGAATCATCACTATCATGCCGCTCATGTAACGAATATTAGCTGCGGAAATTTAAAACTTTAATCAATACTTCATTGGGTTACTGTCCTATTAGTAAGGTTGGCGTATTTTTTGCAGCTAGTTATGAAACTCGATCGTTCGGTGCATTAGTGCCGCATAATCGGTATCAATGAGGAAGCTAATATGTGGACAAAAGACTGGGTTGATACGTTGGTGATTGTTGCTTGGGTCGGAATATGGGGCGCAATCGCCTATAGTGTTCCGTTTTCATTATCGCTATAGCGCTATCAGATATAGACAAACAAATATAATGTTTACACTGATGCGTAAATTGAAAATAAGTTTTTTTATTTATTATTCATATTTTTCACGGACTAGGATGAATACTCATTCCAGACTTTTACCGTATCTAGCGCTAGGTTGGAATAATTATTCACCAGATTGATGCTCGCATTCGCATTAATAAAACTAATGTATTGTAATAAGATTTGTCAGTGTTACTTGATGACGATTTTGGATATCTTTGCGCCAATGAAGTGAATTACCTTAAAACAGGGGGCGATTATGTCACAAACAATGTCAATGAATACATTAGAGCATGCGTCTACGGATAACAAAACCTATTCGGTTAACTTCAAAGGATTGATTAAGCATTTGTTCGATATTTTAGTATCAAAAAAAGACACCACGTCTTTTTATAATACAGCGGAGCTGTCTGACTACTTACGTCGTGATATTGGTTTACACTAATATTTAGAGCAAGTGTTAATAAAAAAAGCTGACAGAATTGTCAGCTTTTTTTTATCTCATAGCCCTATAGTTCTGTTTACTTTTTACGACAGAACTCAGCAATGATGTACATAGATTGGCCGTTGGCTTTGCCTGACACCAATTTAGGATCGTCAGAGACGCTAATACCACGGACAACGGTGCCTTGTTTAATCACTTGTGACGAGCCCTTGATCGGTAAATCTTTAATGATCGTGACGTCGTCGCCTTTTTTCAGTTCAACACCGTTTACATCGCGAGGTTTTTCGGCGTCATCATCCATGCCAATTTCTGCCCATTTTTGCGTGTCTTCTTCCATATACATCATATCGAAGAGGTCTTGAGCCCAACCGTTGTCTGCTGACAACAGTTTTAGTTGACGCCAAGCGAGTACTTGAACAGCCGGTTCTTGGCTCCACATGCTGTCATTCAAACAGCGCCAGTGGTTCATATCCATGGTCTCAGGATTTTCAATTTGTGAACGACAGGTTTCACAAAGCATCACCGCATGGTCTACGGTTACGTTTGTGTGTGGTGATACCACGTAAGGAGAAAGAGGAGCATCGGAATTACATAATTCGCAATGAGCGTTGCAGCGTGCAAGTAAAGTAGCTTCAGTTGACATGATATCACCATTTATAAAATCATTAAGGCGCGTATTATCCATTTTATACACAAGATTTAAAGGGGTATTCGATATATTAGGTAAATTAATCACGCTTTGAGCTGATTTTATCTAATAGAGACCTAATTAGTAGCTTTAGTCGTAGAATAAGACGACTTAGCAATGATAAAGTAAGCGTAAAGTACGACCTTTTCTGTAAGCATTTGTTGTAATTGAAGAATAAAAACTAGAAAAATTGAGGTTAGGGTATGAAAATTTGGAAGAAGCCGATAAGTCTAGATATTTTGAACGCGACATCCGCCAATACATTGATTGAGCACTTAAATATCGTATATACCGAGATTGGTGATGATCGGCTGTCTGCAACGATGCCAGTATGTTCATTCACCCATCAACCAATGGGCTTGCTCCATGGCGGGGCATCGGTCGTTTTAGCTGAAACCTTAGGCTCGGTTGCGGGTTTTTTCAGTGTCGATGAGAACAGTTATTGTGTCGGTATTGATATCAATGCTAACCATATGCGTGGTATGAGAAGTGGTACAGTGACAGGCACTGCTGTAGCCTTGCATCGTGGCGAAATGACCCAAGTGTGGCAAATTGATGTGCGTGATGAGCAAGCACGCTTAGTGTGTGCTAGTCGTCTGACGTTGGCAGTCAAACGCCATAAGAAAAGTGTGTAACCGCTATGCGTGTGGAATTTTCAAAAGGGACAATCATTGTCACTCCTCATGAAATCATGGTACGTCTTACTGATATGCCAGAGACCATCTTACAAGCACAGCAAGAAGCGGTGACTTTATTTGGTCAAACAGCCAATGTCATCATGGCCAATGTTGGTGGGGTTAAGTGGTCTTTAAAACTTGATACATTAGAACAGCTTACTTTGATCAGTGAGCAATTAGGCTGTGAAATTCGTTAAATATCTTGCTGGTTACTTGCATCTATTGTGAAAAATAAGGAAACTAAACTTTCTATTATGCAGTAGTGAGTTTCCTCCTTATGAGCAGCCCCCGATTACGTGTCCAGTTTGAAACGCTCTTTGAGCACTTTCATGGCGAAGATGCTGACACTCAACTCGACGATATCACGAACATTTTGTGCTGCACGCGGCGAAACGCCCGTATTGTCCTCAATAAATTGGAGGAAGAAGACTGGATTGAATGGCATCCGGCTGCAGGGCGTGGCAAATTGTCGCAATTGTTGTTCAAACGCTCACGTGCTGATGTTAGTGAAAATCTTGCTCGGCGTTATCTTGATGAGGGTAAGATAAGCCAGGCATTGAATGTGCTGGACCAAGATGCGAATAAACTGACACAAGTAATACAAAGTTATCTTGGTGTGCAGCACTCACAAGGGCTTCCTGTCATTCGCCTACCGTATTATCGTCCGTTATCGATGCTCAATCCGTTAAAGTCGATGAGGCGTTCTGAACGTCACATTGTTCAGCAAGTTTTTAATGGATTGACACGACTTGATGATGATGAGCAATTACAGCCTGATCTTGCCCATCATTGGGAAGCAATAACACCTGACCATTGGCGTTTTTACTTACGACCAGGCGTCCGCTTTCATAATGGTACATTATTGACCATCGATATTGTGCAAGAAAGCTTACGTCAACTGCGCTTATTTCACTTATTTTCCCATATCGAGCGAGTCAGTTCGCCTTCTGAGTGGGTGGTTGATATCCATTTAGCCCATGCCGATCACTATTTACCGCTGTGGTTAACGGAAACATGCGCGCATATTGTGTTGCCCATCGAACAGCGCCAAGACGATTTTGATACTCACCCCATAGGTACTGGCCCTTATAAAGTCGTTATGAATGATGATAAACGGCTCATTTTACAAGCTTATGATGGCTATTTTGGTTATCGACCATTACTCGATCGTGTTGAAGTATGGGTGATAAGCTCAGTCCATTCATCGTTAGTATTTCCGTCAATTGATATACCAGCCCAGCTAGGTCATCGGCTATTTTCCAAAGAAGATGTCGGCCTTGATCCTGGTAGTATGTATTTGTTGCTGAATCGGCGGGATGGGTTAGCGAAAAGTGACGAATGGGCCGAGTACTTCTCACATCGCTTAAGAGCCCATAACGTGATGCGTTTAATGCCAGAGCAAAGTATTATTGATATGGGGGGCGTGCCTGCATATGGCCTTAAACCTGGATGGTATCACCATCTACCGGCTAGTGCGGACTGTTCTGTCCCAGGAAAAGAAAGGGTTACGATTGCTTATCAAGCCAACCATCCTATGTTTCCTACTTTGGCCAATGTATTAAAATCTATGCTGTCGTATGACGGTTTATATGTAGAGTTTGTTAAGTATGAAACGGAATCGCAAGTGTTAGCTCATGTCGATATTTGGTTGCAGAGCACCGGAATGACGAACCGACGTGATGAAGCACTGGCTGCATGGTTAATGGATGATTCACATATACAGCAATTTAGCGATCCGAAAGTTTTTGCGCGATGGATTGGCCTGATTGAAGCGTGGCGTAGTGAGCCACAAGGTGAATTTCCTGGGCGAGAGCTAGGACAATCGTTATTGAACCATTATCAAATTATCCCTGTGTTTCATGGCTGGTTAGGCGTCTCTAAAGATCAATGCGGAGCATTACAAAACGCGAAAAGTAACGCTCTGGGGTGGTTTGATTTTAGTCGAGTGTGGGTTAAACCAGACCATACCTAGTGGATAGTTAATGATAAAATTGCTGTAAAAAGCAGCACATTTTGCTATCATTGATAATAGATATTAATAAATACTGAATAGGGGCTTGTTATGTCTTTTGGACTGATTGTATTTTTTATTGTTACTGGCGCGGTTATGGTTTCTAAAGAAATCAAGAATAAGCGTTGTTAATGCTATATCACTAAATTTTGCACTTACACCCATTGTAGTACGACATTTTCTGGTGCTAAATGATCCTTAAAGGAGTAGACTGAATACAGTTTTCTCTTTTATTATCCAACCTAATGCACTATAACTAAATTTATTAAATCAAAGATAACAAAAAAAACGTCGACCTAATCAGCTGGATTCATATACGTAGGTCACTAAATTCATTCGCTAACATTGCTTTTGACTAGTAGCCGTGTAAATTATCCTTTTTACCGACCATTAACATCGACACCAACGGTTATCGTGATGGTATTGTTGGTTTAAGACATTACTTTTGCATACATAATAAGGGAATAACAATAGTGCAGAGTCCTATTACTCTTGAAGCGTTACA
>JBQGON010000138.1:0-9216 GCA_052087065.1 Vibrio sp.
AGCGGGGTGTTCGCTGTGCATTGGCTCAACGCGTGCTTGCCACACTTTGACAGCATTGTCGGCGACGTTGAAGTGACTCATTGGCCATGGGTTGAACGCACGAACACAGCGTTCAATCGCATCAGCGTCTAAGTGCCAATCGATACGCGCTTCTTCTTTGCTTAGCTTTTTCGCATAATTGGCTTGCTCATCATCTTGCTTAATCGGCTGTGCGCTACCAACTGCGATGCTATGTAGACACTCAACCAAGGCTTGCGGTCCAAGCTCTGCCAGTTTTTCATACATGGTGGCGCTGGTGTCTGTGCTTTCAATCGGGAGTGTGGCCACACTTAGCATGTCGCCAGTATCTAATCCTACATCCATCTGCATAATGGTGACGCCGGTTTCTTGATCACCCGCCCAAATAGAGCGTTGAATCGGAGCCGCTCCACGCCAGCGAGGCAGTAGAGAACCATGCACATTAATACAGCCGAGTTGAGGAGTATCAAGCACCACTTTAGGGAGCAGTAACCCATAAGCCACGACCACCATAATATCTGCATTTAAGGCGGCAAGCTCTTGTTTAGCTTCGTCGGATTTGAAATTTTCCGGTTGGTAAACTGGGATATTTTGCTCTAAAGCAATCTCTTTGACTGGGCTTGCTTTTAATTTCTTTCCTCGACCCGCTGGACGATCAGGCTGAGTATAAACTGCGATAACTTCGTGCTCCGAAGACAATAACGCCGCCAAGTGACGGGCGGCGAAATCCGGAGTACCTGCAAACACAATACGTAATGATTGGCTCAAGGTAGCAACCTCTCTATGAATTATTCTTTTCGTTAATGCGTTTGATTTTCTCTAATTTCTCTTTGATACGCTTGCGTTTCAAAGGAGATAAGTAATCGACAAAGAGCTTACCTTCGAGGTGATCCAGCTCATGTTGAATACAAATAGCAAGAAGCTCATCCGCTTCTAATTGATACGCTTCACCCTCACGATTCAGGGCTTTTACTGTGACGCCCGCAGCGCGAGGAACCAGTGCTCGAGCACCTGGTACCGATAAGCAGCCTTCTTCAATACCATCTTCGCCATGCTTCTCAATAATTTCTGGATTGATCAGCACTAAAGGTTGGTCACGCGTCTCGGATACGTCGATCACAACAATACGTTGATGAATGTCAACCTGAGTCGCGGCAAGGCCAATACCTTCTTCGTCGTACATGGTATCAATCATGTCATCGATGATTTTTTGGATTTCAGGTGTCACTTCTTCAACCGGCTTCGCAACGGTGCGTAAGCGGTCATCGGGGAATGTTAATACGTTTAATACAGACATATCTTCTCAAATGTTGAACTGTGCCGAAGCAGTAAAAAGCTTATTGGCTCAATTCTAGACATTTTAGACCCTAAATGACAGCATCTAAGCTCAAATTCTGAGTATTTTACATTGAATAACCAGACTGTTAGCTGGTTCATTCTACCTTATTTTTTATAGGGTTTTAGCGTTTTTTAATTAAGTTATAAGGTGTTACCTCTGCATTTATCGCTGTCATGACAGCTTGTCCCTTGCAGAAGCACTGACATTCTCTTTAAAGGAGCGTTGCGATGTTGCAAGAAGATGTGCTTACTGCTTGGTTAATGTTGAGTTTTGTCCCACGATTGGGGCCCAAACGTTTGGCGCAGTTATTGAGTATCGATGCCCCGCATAACTTGGTGCATTATTCTAAGCAACAGTGGCAGGCGCTAGGTTTAAAACCCGATCAAATTGAATACCTCACGCAGCAGGCTCCTCAGCAAGTGACAGAATGCCTAGAATGGCAGGCTGCGTCAGCGCAGCGACATATTATTACCCCG
The DNA here is from genome assembly GCA_052087065.1 of Vibrio sp. Taxonomy (GTDB): domain Bacteria; phylum Pseudomonadota; class Gammaproteobacteria; order Enterobacterales; family Vibrionaceae; genus Vibrio. The sequence goes on from JBQGON010000138.1 coordinate 1,834, forward strand.
CTGCACAATACGTACCCGCCGCTGCTCAAACCGATCGCATCTGCGCCCAGTGTCTTGTTTGTTGAAGGGAATGCCGACTGTTTAACTCACCCGCAAGTGGCCATGGTCGGTAGCCGTAATGCTTCTATTGATGGTCAAAAAGCCGCTTACCAGTTTGCCAACGAGTTAGCGCAGCAAGGGATGACTATCACGAGTGGGTTAGCGTTGGGGATTGATGGCCATGCTCATGATGGGGCATTAGCCGCGGGAGGGAACACGATCGCGGTGCTGGGAAGCGGTTTAGCGCAAGTCTATCCTGCTCGCCATCGACGGTTAGCCTCGCGTATTATTGATTCTGGCGCATTGGTTTCGGAGTTTTGTCCGCGAACACCACCGAAAGCGGTCCATTTCCCAAGGAGAAACCGGATTATCAGTGGTTTATCACTCGGTGTACTGGTGGTGGAAGCTGCGCTGAAGAGTGGATCGTTAATTACTGCACGTTATGCGACAGAGCAAGATCGTGATGTGTTTGTGCTTCCCGGCTCGATTTATCAGGCGAATCATGGTGGCAGTAATGATTTGATTCGCCAAGGCGCGAGCTTGGTACAAAACGTCTCGCAGATCCTTGAAGAGTTAACCACGTTTGTCAATTGGTCGCTGACTGAACAGAAAACAGCACAACAAACACTTTTTTCTCCGCCTGAGAGCGAAGAACAATTGCCATTTCCTGAGCTCTTCGCTAACGTAGGAGAAGAGGCCACCCCGGTTGATATTCTTGCAAGCAGGACCAATATACCTGTGCATGAAGTCATGACGCAGCTTTTAGAGCTTGAACTCTCTGGGCACGTTGTTGCGGTATCTGGTGGTTATATTCGTAAGGGGAGGGGCTAGCGATGATGATGGATATCTTAATGTATCTTTTTGAAACTTACATCCATAGTGATGTTGAGTTGCAAGTGAATCAAGACGAACTCGAAGAAGAACTGGTTCGAGCAGGGTTTCACAAGAAAGACATCTACAAAGCGCTTAATTGGTTAGAAGATTTGGCTGCACTACAGCAAGCCGATGATCATAAAGCACTGATCGTCAGTGCCGACACATCCGTACGTATTTTTGCGCACAAAGAAATGCTGCGATTAGATGTCGAATGCCGTGGCTTTATCTTGTTCCTTGAGCAAATTAAAGTACTCACACCAGAAACACGAGAAATGGTCATCGACCGTATTATGGGTTTAGAAACCAATGAGTTTGGTTTAGATGATTTAAAATGGATCATTCTCATGGTGTTATTTAATGTCCCTGGTAATGAAAACGCTTATACGCTGATGGAAGAGCTGCTATACAGCAAAGAGCAAGGCATTCTTCACTAGGTAATGATAGGTTTATGAGCGGTAAAATCGATCCACAACTTTTCTCTCACTCAGGACAAGCCACTCATCAAGAGTCTTGCCCTCAGTGCGACCATGAATTAGTTATTCGTCACGGAAAACGAGGGCCTTTTTTAGGGTGCAGCCAGTATCCTGATTGTGATTACATTAAACCACTGCATCAAAATGATGGACACATTGTTAAAGCCCTAGGTGTGCCGTGTTCTGAGTGTGGTCATGAGTTAGTCCTACGCCAAGGGCGATATGGCATGTTTATCGGATGCAGCCATTACCCCGAATGTCATCATATCGAATCAATTGATGGCGAGTCAGAAGATGAAGCGAAAGTCGCACTGGTGTGTCCCGAGTGTGGTGATGGGCATTTGATTGAACGTAAAAACCGGTTTGGCAAAATGTTCTATGCGTGTAGCGGTTATCCTAAATGTAAGTTTGCCGTTAATCTTCCTCCCGTAGAGGGAACATGCCAAGCATGTGGGTTTGGTTTGCTGGTTGAAAAGAAAGCCGCTGCGGGTATTAAGCATCAATGCGCCAACCGTCAATGTGGTCATTATCAGACAAATGATGGCGATTCGTGAGAGTGATAGAATAAAAAACGGCGCCAATGAGCGCCGTTCTTTATGTTGATGACCACATCAGTCTTGTATGTCGTGCGCGATTTGGTGCACGGCAGGAAAGGCCTCTTTATCTAAGTACTTAGCAATTTCACACAGCTTACGCTGCAATTGCCCTGGGTAATCTGCGGTTAAATTGATGTGGCCCATCTTGCGTCCCGGGCGCTGGCTTTTCCCATACCAATGAATATGACAACCTTCCATCGCCATGAGCTCGGGCGGTAAAGTATCTTCACCAAGAATATTGATCATTGCGGTTTCTCGAACCAGCTTAGTACTGCCTAAGGGAAGATGACAGACCGCGCGCAGGTGGTTTTCAAACTGACAGACTTCAGCGCCTTGTTGCGTCCAGTGACCAGAGTTGTGCACACGTGGCGCGATTTCATTAACCAGCAGCTCACCACTCACATCAAAAAATTCTAAAGCAAGGACACCAACATAGTTTAGGCTATCTGCGACTGCGGCAAACATGTCTTCTGCTTGGGCTTGCAATTCTGGTGCATCAATGGCCGTTGATAAATTCAAAACGCCATTAACGTGAATATTTTCAGCCAATGGATAAGTTTCAATTGCACCGTTGGCGCCTCGTGCGCCAACGAGTGAGACTTCACGCTGAAAGGGTACAAATTGCTCAGCAACGATAGCTTGTTGCGGCGACGCATCGAGACACACTTTCATCTCCGTCCAAATCGCATCGGCTTGTGAAATGTCTGTTAAGCGCCATTGGCCTTTTCCATCATAACCTCCCAGTGCACTTTTCAGCACCATAGGAATCCCCACGGTGTTGATGGCCTGATCAAAGTCCGCTCGGGTATTAATAATTGCATAGGTTGCATTCTTGACTCGGGCGTTATCAAGCAGCGCTTTTTCAATCCGGCGATCGCCACCAGATTTTATCGCTTGTGAGGTTGGGAAGAACTTACCGCTATGTTCACAAAGCGCGAGAATATCATGAGGAATATGTTCAAACTCAGCCGTGATAACGTCGCAATCAGCAATCGCTTGTTCAAGGGTTTGTGATGTGCACGATTGAGTGAGTGGATGCACGACACGGTTTGTCGTCACATCATAGGCGGTCAACGTTAGGTTCAGAGGTGCCCCAGCCAGAGACATCATACGCGCCAGTTGGCCCGCACCTAAAACCAATACATGCATACCTTATTCCTCTTCAGGGTTTGGGTGAGCGAGAACCGTGTCAGTTTGTTCGGCACGGAAGGCTTCGACTTTTGCCATGACGGCTTCATCATGGGTGCCAATAATTTGTGCGGCAAGAATACCAGCATTGGCCGCCCCTGCCTCACCTATCGCTAAAGTGCCGACGGCAATGCCTTTTGGCATTTGTACGATAGACAGTAATGAATCCATGCCTTTTAAAGCGCGAGACTGGACAGGGACACCAAGAACAGGAATGCTAGTGAATGCAGCGGTCATACCCGGTAGATGTGCCGCGCCGCCAGCGCCAGCAATAATCACACTGAGACCGCGTTCTTTGGCGCTGCTGGCGTAGTCTGCAAGAAGTTGAGGGGTACGGTGTGCAGACACCACTTTGGTTTCGTAGGGAACACCAAACTGCTCGAGCATTTCTGCTGCGAGTTTCATGGTTGGCCAATCGGACTTTGATCCCATGATAATTCCTACTTTCATCTCCAACTCCTGTAAACCTGTAAATAAATAAGCGAACTGCGGGCATTATACGAAGATTTTACCTTCAAGCAAACGTTTGCGCTCAAGGCGGACCTCTGATTTCCCATTACACGCAATTTGCTTTCGCTGATCAAACGAATAATTTGTAAACTAGAGGGAGATTTCTATGAATAAGCAGGTCATGCCGTGAATAATATACCAGAGTCGGTATCCGCATTAACTCGGGGTGAAGTCATTGCCTACCCAACCGAAGGCGTATTTGGTGTAGGATGTGATCCAGATAATCCGTTGGCGATACAAAAGCTTCTGACACTCAAGCAGCGTTCAAAAGAGAAAGGGCTGATTTTAATTGCCGCGAGTTACGCGCAGCTTTTACCCTATATTAATGAAGACTTGCTCACGCAAGCGCAGTGTGACCATGTAAAACAGAGTTGGCCAGGCCCTGTGACTTGGATCATGCCTGCGAGTTCCCAAACGTCTGAATGGGTGCGCGGGCAATTTGATACGGTTGCCGTGCGTGTCACCGATCATCCTTTAGTCCAGATGTTGTGTCAGGCTTATGGAAAGCCCATTACTTCCACGAGCGCTAATTTATCAGGCCTGCCACCATGTATGACGACGGCGGAAGTCGAACAACAATTGCGTTATGGACTCGGCGCCATATTAGACGGTTCAACCGGGGGCCGAGAGAGACCAACAGCAATTCGTGATGCAAAAACACTACATATATTAAGGCAGGGGTAGGCGAGTAAGCCGCCTCGCACAGGAGAAAACGATGACAGTAGTTAATAAAGAAGCCGTCAAAACATTCTTGATGTCTTTACAAGATAATATCTGCCAGCAGTTAGAGTCGATAGATGGTCATGCCATATTTAAAGAAGACGCCTGGACGCGTGAGCCTGGCGAAAAATTAGGTGGAGGCGGTCGCTCTCGTGTAATGACCGATGGCGATACTTTTGAACAAGGTGGCGTTAACTTTTCTCATGTGACAGGAAAGCAACTTCCTGCCTCGGCGACAGCGCACCGGCCTGAATTAGCGGGGCGCAGTTTTGAAGCCATGGGGGTGTCATTAGTGATTCACCCCAATAATCCTTATGTGCCGACATCTCACGCCAATGTCCGATTCTTTATTGCCGAGAAAGAAGGTGAAGAACCTGTTTGGTGGTTTGGGGGAGGATTTGATTTAACGCCGTTTTATCCTTTTGAAGAGGATTGTCAGTTTTGGCATCAAACCGCTAAAGAGTTATGCGCGCCATTTGGTGATCACGTTTACACTGAACATAAAGCATGGTGTGATAACTATTTTTATCTACCTCACCGAGAGGAAACGCGCGGCATTGGCGGTTTGTTCTTTGATGATCTCAATGAATGGGGGTTTGAGGCTTGCTTTGCCTACATGCAAGCTGTTGGCGAAGGGTTTACGAAAGCCTATATTCCCATCGTAGAGAAACGCAAAGCACACGCTTTTGGTGAACGTGAAAGGCAGTTCCAACTGTATCGCCGTGGACGTTATGTTGAGTTTAATCTCGTCTATGATCGTGGCACTTTGTTTGGCTTGCAATCGGGTGGGCGCACAGAGTCTATATTAATGTCGATGCCACCAATGGTGCGTTGGGAATATAACTATCGACCAGAGTGCGACAGTGCCGAAGCACGATTAAATGACTATCTCATTCCAAGAGAGTGGTGATAGATGTCTCATATAGTATTAGGGCTAGCGACTAGCCCTTATTGAATGAAGGTCTACTATGGACGGTTATAATGATCAATATGCGGTGTTCGGTAATCCGATCGGACACAGCCAATCTCCATTTATTCATACCTTGTTTGCTCGCCAAACTGAGCAAGCAATGGTGTATACCGCAGAGTTAGCGCCCGTGGATGGATTTGTACCTGCGATGAATGCGTTCTTTGCCGAAGGTGGCAAAGGGTGCAACGTTACCGTTCCGTTTAAAGAAGAAGCGTATCAATATGCCGATCGTCTAACGGAACGTGCGCAGTTAGCCGGGGCCGTGAACACACTGAAATATCTCGATGATGGGGGTATTCTCGGTGATAACACCGATGGAGCAGGACTTGTTCAAGATTTATTGATGAACCAAGTACTACTAAAAGACCAAACCATCCTACTCATTGGTGCTGGTGGTGCAGCTCGCGGGGCGTTAAAGCCGCTATTAGACCAACACCCTAAGCACGTTACCGTGGTTAATCGAACACTAAGCAAAGCGCAGCAACTCGCAGAGCAGTTCGCGCCTTATGGTTCAATCAGTGCATTGCCTATGGTAGAGGTAAGCGAGCCATATGACGTTATCATTAATTCTACGTCGGCAAGTTTAGAGGGGAAACTCCCAGAGATTAATAAGAGTATCGTGTCTCAGACAACGGTAAGTTATGACATGATGTATGGGCAAGGATTGACCATCTTTAATCAATGGGCCGTTGATAATGGCTGTGCTAAAACATTCGATGGATTAGGTATGTTAGTTGGACAAGCAGCCGAGAGCTTCATGCTATGGCGAGGTCTGCGTCCGGGAGCTCGACAAATCTTATTAGAATTGCGTCGTAATTTACAAGGGTAACCATGAATCAATCAGTCTTATTTACCGACATAAAGACGTGGGATGAGCAACGTCAAAGTATTTGCTTTACTGCGCAGCAAGGCGGAGCATTAATTGAGTGCTGGATCAATAAAGCAGGGTTGGAAGCTCTATCACAAAGACCGGTGCTCGATGGACCGCAAGCTCTACAACGTTTTGAAGAATGTCGTTTCGATATTGAAGACCTTGCACAAGAGCAAATAGAAGATGAAGCGTATAATGATGAAGGTGAAATCGAGGTAACTATTTCACTGGCTTAACCTCAGTTAAGAATGCTTGCTTATTGATAACGTAGTTTTGAGCAGATTGACGTAAAAAAGTCAGCTCTTTTTCTGTTAGTGGGCGAGCCTGTTTGACCGGGCTCCCCATATAAAGATAGCCGCTCTGCAATGTTTTCCCCGGTGGAACTAAAGAGCCGGCCCCAATCATGACATCGCTCTCTATTATTACCCCATCGAGGACAATGGTTCCCATACCCACTAAAACGCGATCATGAATCGTACATCCATGTAGCATGACTTTATGACCCACAGTCACGTCATTGCCTATCAATAGAGGATGGCCTACTGGGTTATCGGCATTTTTATGAGTCACATGCAGAACACTCCCATCTTGAATATTGGTACGTTCGCCGATACGGATATGATTGACGTCGCCACGTGCAGCGACTAATGGCCAAATACTCGTGTCATCGCCTAAATGAATGTCACCGACAATGACGGCACTCTCATCTATATAGACATCTTTACCTAATTGAGGGGATATCCCTTGATAACTTCTGATTGAATTCATGCTTATTCCTATGCAGATCCCTTGTGAACCCTCATGATAATGGTGTTTTTTGGTCAGAAATAGCCCAGTAAGCATAAAAAACGTTCAAACAAATAAAAAACATGAAAAAACGGTAAAAAGCGCTTGCCAATGTGAGCTCGATCTCTATAATGCCACCTCGCTGACACGGGAAAGCTTAACAAAGCATTTCAAGTTGTTAGCAAGGTTATTCAAATAGCTGAAAAGCTTAAAAAGAAATTTTAAAAAAGTGTTTGACACAAATTTTAAAATCTATAGAATAGCCGCCTCTTTCGCAGTAACTCAAATTACTTAGAAAGAAAGCTCTTTAACAATTTAAACCTATCAATCTGTGTGGGCACTCGTTGATGATAA
>JBQGON010000139.1:0-9184 GCA_052087065.1 Vibrio sp.
GTGCATTCTAAAGATTTAATTGAGAGAGTCAAACACTTTTTCAATTTTCTTTTTTTAGGATGTCTTATCCTCATCGACCTTGGCTGAAGCCTTGTGGCGTCTGCCGTGTCAGTGGTTGGGCATTATAGGGATAATGGCCAACCACGCAAGCAGTTTTTATAAAAAAATCAAAAAAAACAGCCATTCGACGGTAAAACAAACAAAATGGTGAAAAAGAGGGCTATTTCCCCTCTTCTTTAAGGGCTGGCATTGGTATTAATTAGATAAACGCATAGGCATCGGCAAACATTCTTTCCACTAATGCCTGCTTATTTTCTACAAATTGAGTGCGCGCTGCACCTGCCATTTCGAAACGTCCAGCCAAATAGATATCGTAATCAGCTAAAGAATCAAAGTCTTTAGTCACTGCTTGCAGCACATTGCCTGTTTTGCCTTGCCAGTCATCATCGGCTAATTCTAATACGGGTACGAACGTGACATTAGCATAGCGTTCAGCCAGCGCGGTTAATTCATCCATCAGATAAAGCTGCTCTTTATCTTTAGCTCCCCAATAGAAATGAATGTCTTGCTGCCATGATTGCGCTAAGCATTCATCAAGAATAGAGCGCACATAACTAAAGCCTGTACCACCTGCAATTAAAAGTAATGGTCGGTCACTGGGTTTGACCCAAGCGTCACCATGCGGAGCGTCAATTTCAATTGATGAGTCATCGCTTAGCGCTGTGCGCATCGATTCAATCACTTCACCTGCATAAGCATTGTGTTCTGCTGCGCCAATGTGTAGCTCTAATAAGCCACCCGCCTGACTAGGTGCATTGGCAATAGAGAACGGACGCTTATCCTTAAGCCCCATCACGACCATCAAATATTGCCCCGCTTTAAAGTCAATTCCGTCTTGTGGTTGTAGCAAAACCTGATAAGTATGGCTTGCTAACGGCTCAATTGACTTCACTTTACATTGTACAATCATGATTATCCTCTACGCTTACTCTTCAAAAGTAAGGACTATATCGCTTTGTGGTATCGCCAAGCAGCCTAAAGCCCACCCTTCAGAGCGTTCACGCTCTGTTAGCATTGGCTCGATCTGATAACTGACGTCACCTTGTAATATTTTACATAAGCATGTGCCGCATGCTCCTATCCGACAGCGACTTGGCCACGCTATATTTTGATTGAGCGCAGCAGCAAGTATTGTCTGCCCTTCGATGACTGTAAACTGAACCTCACTTGGTTTCATGTGAACAGTATGTCTCATAGAATATCTAAGTCATCCCAAATTTCATCAATCTTAGTGACTAATTCAGGATCTTTTTCAATCGGAGTGCCCCACTCTCTCGTGATCTCATATTGCCACTTATTCGTAGCATCCAAACCTAAAGCAGAGCCTTGCCTAGCATTGGCGTCTTGACGTACCGTATCACGGGCAGGATCAATTCGCGTGGTCACCGCCCAAATAATGTCATTCCAATCACGGATATCGACATCACCATCGCATAAGACGATAAATTTAGCATAGGCTTGTTCATTTAATGCCGCTAATAGAGTCTGCAGTAATTGACGCGATTGCCCCGCTTCCTCTTTCTGCATATAAACAACAATGAACTGCCCTGAGGAAGACTCCGGTATATAGACATCCTTAATCTCAGGATGAGATATTTGTAACTCATCCAAACATTGCACTACCGCTTGGTGAGAAGTCACGGGAGCCGGTTCATGAGTGTGCTGTACTTCCACATCCCATTTAGTTGTCGCATCAAATCCCATTTTTGCTCCCAGACCAACGACTGGTGAGGCAAAATCTAACGAGTCAATGGGCGTATTCTCAATTAAAAGCACATCAGCAGCAGGAACCATATTCGTAGTTAACGCCTTGACCACTTCATCCCATTGACGAATATCGACGTCCTCATCCACCACCAACACATACTTGGTATACATGAACTGACGTAAAAACGACCAAACGCCCATCATTACCCGTTTCGCATGCCCAGGGTATTGCTTTTTCATACTCACCACCGCAAGCCGATAAGAGCACCCTTCAGGCGGTAAATAAAAATCCGTAATTTCAGCAAACTGCTTTTGCAAGATAGGAACAAATACCTCGTTCAAGGCCACACCTAAGATGGCGGGTTCATCAGGTGGACGTCCCGTATAAGTACTGTGGTAGATAGGCTTGCTGCGCATAGTGATATGCGTAACGGTAAATACGCGGTGCATTTCGACTTCATTATAGTAACCGGTATGATCCCCATAAGGCCCTTCTTCAGCGTATTCATGAGGATCGATGTAGCCTTCCAAGACAATTTCAGCACTGGCTGGCACTTCTAAATCATTACTAAGAGATTTGACCACCTCTGAGCGACGACCACGCAGCAACCCAGCAAAAGCATACTCAGATAAACTATCCGGAATTGGTGTGACAGCCGCGAGAATAGTGGCGGGGTCGGCACCAAATGCGACTGACACGGGGAAGGGTTCATTAGGATGCTCATTATTCCAGTCTTGAAAATCTAACGCGCCACCACGATGCGCCAGCCAACGCATAATGATTTTATTTTTGCTCAGTTTTTGCTGCCGATAGATACCAATATTTTGACGTTTTTTAGTCGGTCCTTTGGTGATGGTCAACCCCCACGTCAGTAATGGCGCGGCATCCTTTTGCCAACAACTCATGACGGGAATCGCATCTAAGTTAACATCATCGCCCTCCCAGACAACCTGTTGGCAAGGCGCTTGACGTACTTTTTTAACCGGCATATTTAAAACTTGTTTAAACATCGGTAACGTTCTTAAAGCCTCTTTAAAGCCTTTGGGCGGCTCAGGCTCTTTTAAGAAAGCAAGCAACTTACCGACTTCACGTAACTCTTTGACCGAGTCACGCCCCATACCAATGGCAACACGTTCTGCGGTACCAAACAGGTTGGTGAGCACGGGCATGTTATAGCCGATAGGATTTTCAAATAATAAAGCTGGCCCACCAGCTCGAAGCGTACGATCACTGATTTCTGTCATTTCATAATGGGGATCAATCGGGTGTGTGATGCGTTTTAACAATCCACGCGCTTCGAGATCATGCAAAAAGTCGGGTAAATCTTTAATACTCATAAGTATATTCTGGCTGGTGAAGATAAGGCCATTATAACAAAAGGGCGGTCTTTGGTGAGGGCTTTTATGATGTGACGATCGCGTTATCTCATAAAGCACTCAACGTTTGCATAATGAGCCGTGTCTTTATTTGTCGGTTGGAGTGCATCAGATCTTCTAGCCAATGGCGATGACCATAATTGACTAATGCTCTCGCCGTCAAAGAAGCCTCATCACTGTTCGAGAGCCGTTGTACTAAGAAAGTCTCAACGTTGGCATCCATCGGATGAATACTGACTAGTGCTTTAATCGCCTCAGATGTCAACTTAGGGTTACGAGCCGCCAGCATTAACTGAGAAAGGGCAAACTTATCCTGATGTGTTGCCAAACGCGCTAACTCATCTTCAATAATATGATCGGAACGCATCAACCAAAGCAGTTTATACACTTTAGGGTCACGGCTTATACGAGCCAGTTTTACCATGACACGAGAAGACGGTAGCCAGCTAGTCACATTGGTGGATGTGAGTTGCTTGGTTAAAAAACCAATGGCAGAAACCGACAAATTATCAAGCTCGCGTAATAATAGCTGTTCGTGCTCACCCTTTTTAGGACCCGATAACCACGTTTTTAAATCCAGCTCGTGCAGCTCTGCGTGCAAGATAAAATCCACTGTCTTCTGATCCTGATCCCAACGGTTCATTAATCGAAAGCCAATCGCCGGATAATTAAACGCAGGAACAGAAAATTCGTAACCTTGACCATATTCCATTAATTTATAGGTCGGAGAATGTAGATTTTGCTTTTGAACAAAGCCATAGAGAGAGGCCGATAAGGCAATGCCACTTTTTTCAAAACGACGAAAGAGTAAATAGCGGGCCGCGTCTTGTTGCGGTAACGCTAAACGCTCGATTGAAAAATCGAGAGCATTAATCCGATTGCTAATGCCTAATTGATAAAGATCCTCTACTTTTTGTTGCAGAGTCTCATCATTGAGCACTTCTTGACGTGCCTGGTTCGAGATAATCACAGCCCAAGACGAGCTAGTGAATAACACTAATGTGAATAGAATCGTGTACAACATTCCTTGTCGCATAAATCCTCCGATACAAATCGCACAAGACGTATCCTTATTCTTGTACGGTTTGCAAATAAAAACACCACCTCGAAGGTGGTGTTTTTACTTTATTTTATTTTACTGACGGCGCATTGCATCAAAAAATTCATTATTGGTTTTGGTCATTGCCAATTTATCAATTAAGAATTCCATTGCGTCTGACTCGCCCATTGGGTGAACAATCTTACGCAAGATCCACATTTTCTGTAGTTCATCACTCTTGGTAAGCAGTTCTTCACGACGTGTACCAGAGCGGTTGAAGTCAATGGCAGGGAACACACGTTTTTCAGCAATTTTACGGTTCAGGTGTAATTCCATATTACCTGTTCCTTTAAATTCTTCGTAAATAACTTCGTCCATTTTGGAACCCGTATCAACAAGTGCAGTAGCAATAATTGTCAAGCTACCCCCTTCTTCAACATTACGCGCGGCACCAAAGAAGCGTTTTGGACGATGCAAGGCATTCGCGTCCACACCACCCGTTAATACTTTACCTGATGATGGCACCACTGTGTTGTATGCACGAGCAAGACGAGTAATTGAGTCTAATAAGATAACAACGTCTTTCTTGTGCTCAACCAAACGCTTCGCTTTCTCAATCACCATTTCGGCTACTTGTACGTGGCGGTTGGCTGGCTCATCAAAGGTCGAAGCAATCACTTCCCCTTTCACTAAGCGTTGCATCTCTGTGACTTCTTCTGGGCGCTCATCGATCAGCAATACCATCAATTCACATTCAGGGTGATTATAGGCAATACTTTGCGCGATGTTTTGTAGCAGCATGGTTTTACCCGCTTTTGGCGGCGCTACAATTAAGCCACGTTGGCCTTTCCCGATAGGAGATGCAAGATCAAGAACACGCGCGGTAATATCTTCTGTCGAACCATTACCACGTTCCATAACCATACGTTCGTTGGCATGAAGAGGAGTTAAGTTTTCAAAAAGAATTTTGTTGCGGGCGTTATCAGGTTTATCGCGGTTAACCGTGTTCACTTTCAATAAAGCAAAGTAACGCTCACCTTCTTTTGGCGGACGAATTTTGCCAGCAATAGAGTCACCGGTACGTAAATTAAAGCGACGAATTTGGCTTGGTGATACGTAGATGTCGTCCGGTCCAGCCAAATAAGAGCTGTCTGAGCTGCGTAAGAAACCAAAACCGTCTTGAAGTATTTCCAGCACCCCATCACCAAATATATCTTCACCACTTTTCGCATGCGCTTTAAGGATGGAGAATATAATGTCTTGCTTTCTTAGTCGTGCTAGGTTTTCAAGGCCTAGGCTTTCACCAAGCTTCACAAGATCAGACACGGGTCTGTTCTTCAATTCTGTTAGATTCATTGTGGCGGATTCTTGTTTAGTCAAAATAGGATCTGTTTTCTAGTTAAAGTAAGATGGATTTGGTCTCAGGATTGACCAAGAAGTGAACACTTGTTTAATTTACGTGCGATAAATTAGCACTAAAATTTATTCTAGTCTATAAAATGTTTCTAGAAAAAACAAACCGCACATATTTCTATGTACGGTTTATGTAACGCGATTATAGGTTCGCGTCTAGGAACTCTTTAAGTTGAGTTTTTGATAGCGCACCAACTTTCGTTGCTGCCACACTGCCGTTCTTAAATAGAAGCAATGTTGGAATGCCGCGAATACCGTATTTCGGTGGCGTTCCCGCATTTTGGTCAATGTTTAGCTTACCGATTGAGAGCTTGCCCGCATATTCATCTGCGACTTCTTCTAGAATCGGAGCAATCATTTTACAAGGACCGCACCATTCTGCCCAAAAATCAACAAGAACCGGACCTGCAGCATTGATCACATCAGCTTCGAAACTGTCATCAGTTAGCTGCAAAAATTTATCACTCATCTTCAACTCCAATGTGTTTTTTCTGAACTGGTCGTGTATCACCAGTAAATAGATTCCCCTATTGGAATGTATTTACTTCCGTATTGCAAGCGTAAGCTGATATTCTATAGGAATGAAAAAGACGCATATCACAGAGCACAAGTTCGCCGACTTCGGATTAAAGCCGCAAGTCATTGAAGGATTGGAAAAAAAAGGGTTCGTTTACTGTACCCCTATCCAAGCCAAGGCGTTGCCGGTATTGCTCACCGGCCGAGACATTGCAGGCCAGGCCCAAACAGGGACTGGTAAAACCCTCGCGTTTCTTACTGCTACATTCAATCACTTACTGACAACACCGGAGAATGAAGGTCGTAAACCGAACCAACCGCGTGCCATTATTATGGCGCCAACTCGTGAACTGGCCATTCAGATTTACAACGATGCCGAAGGTCTAATTGAAAGTACGGGCATTCAAGCAGCACTGGCTTACGGTGGCGAAAGCTACGATAAGCAATTAGAGAAAATTAACTCTGGTGTCGATATTCTCATTGGTACCACGGGGCGTATTATCGACTTTTTCAAGCAAAAAGCCTTTAACCTCAACCACATCCAAGCAGTGGTATTGGATGAAGCGGATCGCATGTTTGATCTTGGCTTTATCAAAGACATTCGCTTTTTATTCCGCCGTATGCCGGAACCGAAAGATCGTTTGAACATGCTATTCTCAGCGACGCTCTCTTACCGAGTACAAGAGCTGGCATTTGAACACATGAATGAACCCGAGCATGTGGTGATTGAACCGGCGCAAAAAACCGCTGCACGCGTTCAAGAAGAACTGTTCTATCCGTCCAACGAACATAAAATGGCACTGCTACAAACCATTATTGAAGAAGAATGGCCAGATCGCGCTATCGTGTTTGCCAACACCAAGCACCAATGTGAAAAAGTTTGGGGCCACCTAGCCGCCGATCAACATCGTGTTGGTTTGCTCACTGGTGATGTACCGCAGAAAAAACGTGAACGCATCCTTGAACAATTTACCGCAGGTGAAGTCGACATTTTAGTGGCCACCGATGTGGCAGCGCGTGGTTTGCACATTCCTCTTGTGACGCACGTGTTTAACTATGACTTACCCGATGATAGTGAAGATTATATTCACCGTATCGGTCGTACGGGTCGTGCTGGCGAAAGTGGTCTGTCGATTAGCTTTGCTTGTGAAGATTACGCTGTCAATCTACCCGCTATTGAAGAAACCATTGAACACTCAATCATTGTTTCTGATTATGACCCAACGGCACTGTTAACCGATTTACCTAAGCCACTCACTCTACGTAAATCAAACCAACGTCGTACTAATACTGGTGGTTCTCGTTCAGGCAATAAGCGTAAGCCTCAACGTCGCCCACGCCAGAGCAATAATAAGGATTCATAATTGACCTATGCGCCCTAATGTCTCTTCACCGCTCTATGCAGCGATTGATCTAGGATCGAATAGTTTTCATATGCTCATCGTGAGACATATCGATGGCAGTGTGCAAACTATGGCGAAAATAAAACGGAAAGTTCGTCTGGCCGCAGGACTCAATGAAGATAACACCCTTAGCCAAGAAGCCATGCAACGCGGCTGGGATTGTCTCAGCTTGTTTGCTGAACGTTTGCAAGATATCCCTCAAGAGAACATTCGCATTGTTGGGACCGCAACGCTACGCACAGCAACCAATGTGAGCGAGTTTCTCGAAAAGGCGAATCAGATTTTGGGGCAAGCAATCAATGTCATTCCTGGAGAAGAAGAAGCGGCGACGATTTATAAAGGTGTTGCCCATACATCGGGTGGTATTGGTCGTCGTTTAGTGGTTGATATTGGTGGTGCGAGCACAGAGTTCATTATTGGCGAAGGCTTTGAAGCCAAAGCACTCACTAGCTTAAAAATGGGCTGCGTAACCTGGCTTGAACGCCACTTTAAAGATCGCGAGTTGAATCAAACCAACTTTGACCACGCGATCGATGGCGCCAAGCAGACATTATTGCCAATCTTGGACCAATACTGTCAGCTTGGCTGGGATATTTGTGTCGGCGCAAGTGGCACCGTACAAGCTCTGCAAGAAATCATGTTGGCGCAAGGTATGGATGAAGTAATCACCTTACCCAAGCTCAAGCGGCTCCAAAAACAAGCGATGCTGTCAGATCACTTAGAAGAGTTGGAAATTGAAGGGCTGACCTTAGAAAGGGCCTTAGTATTTCCGAGTGGTCTGTCTATCTTAATTGCGATTTTTGAATCGTTTGGCATTGAAGAAATGACGTTGGCAGGCGGGGCGCTGCGTGAAGGCCTGGTTTACGAGATGGTCGATGGGTTACGCCAAAGTGATATTCGTGCCCGTACTATCACCAGTATCCAGCACCGCTATCAACTCGACCAAGCCTATGGAGAACAGGTCGCCGCATTAACCAGTGAATTACTGGCGCAATGTGGCGGAAGTGACTGGGTTGAAGAACCCCATGCAGAAATGTTGCTGCGCAGCGCTGCTCATCTCCACGAAATCGGTCTGAGTATTGATTTCAAAAAAGGAGGTGAACATAGCGCCTATTTGCTGCAGCACCTCGATTTACCCGGTTATACGCGCGCGCAAAAATTTTACTTAGGTGAAATTGCGCGTCGTTATCGAGAGCAACTGACCTCTTTACCAGAGCAACATGCTTTATCGGCAAGCAGCGCCAAACGGGTCCTGCGTTTATTACGCATTGCGGTTATCCTGAGTCATCGCCGTCATCATACCTTGATGCCGGATTTTTCTATCCATGCTGACGACGATAACTTAACGCTCACTCTGTCGCGAGATTGGTTAGCACATAACCCACTCACGCGCGCAGAATTAGAGTTAGAAGCAAACCGTCAAAGTGATATTGGCTGGCCGTTAAACATTGATGCCAATTAGCGTCTTATCGCTCATGATAGACTGAAACGCTCTCGTATGAGGGCGTTTTTTATTCGTACTGTTCTTTACGCACATGTCGCATCAGCAAGCTCCGTAATTTTAATGGCTTAACCGGCTTAGCAATGAACGAAAAACCATGCGTATCCACGGTCTCAAGAATATCCGGCGTGCGATCCGCGCTGATCACCACTCCAGTAAAGCGTCCTC
>JBQGON010000140.1:0-9093 GCA_052087065.1 Vibrio sp.
AAATCCATTGGGTGTGTGACCAAAATAAATACCCCGCAATAATTGGTCCTATCGCCGAACCAAAGTTGTACGCTAGGTAGCTGAGAGACATCACCGCATCTCGGTTATGACGATGAGACAAATCCGCCACCAGCGCATTACTCGCCGGTACGGCCACCCCCATCAAAAAGTACGCAACCAATAACCCAGCGGGCACCAAAATCGGCGCATCGGCAACAAATCCACATGAAAAAATGAATAGAGAACCCAGCAGTTCCCCGGCCACCATGATGTTTTTATGTCCGTACAGATCGGACAATTTCCCGCCTAAAAAGCCACCGAAAAAATACGTTGCCGTCACCCCCATTGCTAACGAACCGGCCAGTGTGGCTGAGTACCCCAATTTATCGGTAAGTAACAAGACGAGGAAGGGAATGATGAAATTCCCCATGCCCAAAATGACGCGCGCCAGCGCTAAAAAATAAATGTTATGAGGTAAACCTCGATAAATAGAAAGTGAAGAAACCCATTTCTGAATCATATATATCCTGATAAAACTGACACACAGCTGTGTGTTTGAATCGACATAACGAGCACGATGAATGACTGAGTGCTTGTAATGTCCTTACTGCCTGCTCGGTGTTATCCGATGGCACGAATATATGATCGTGATAATACGCCGCAATCACATTGGCACTGATGTTTGCACAAGCCAACGTAGAAGAGACGGCGGCGGTTATTCCAACCGCTTCCAAACTTGAATGGACTGTTCGAGTAATTTGTTTAAACGTTGCAGAAAAAGGCCGTTCGGCCTGCTCTGCTTGCGCTTTTTTTAACACCATAGTGAGAGCTTCCGGCTCAACAAAGATGGCGACAGGACTTAACCCAAGATAATTGGCTAACCTTCCCGATACGGTGCAAAATACCTATTCAGGTGCCTGTAAGTTTGGACTCATCGACGATAATAAAGTGTTCAGTTCAGTTGCTCGTGACATGGGAAGCCTCCTTGGCGTTATCTATTTGTGGCATTCTTGCTATGCATGATGGCGAACCGACTTGCTCAATGAACTTACCTGCTTGCTAGCACAACTTACTAGTATGTAACCCTAACATGGTTTGCTGATAACAATGCGTAAAAAATCCAGATCTCGTGATAAATTCATACCGTAACCTGATGATTATTATACTATCATCGAAAGATAGATGTCAGCCCGTTAGACGATAAATCCGCGGGGATAAACGCGCATAAAAAAATCCGCTTAGCGGTTAGCAAAGCGGATTTATAATACGTACTAATATTTTTAGCGAGATTAAATTT
Source organism: Vibrio sp. (assembly GCA_052087065.1). Taxonomy (GTDB): domain Bacteria; phylum Pseudomonadota; class Gammaproteobacteria; order Enterobacterales; family Vibrionaceae; genus Vibrio. The sequence continues at coordinate 1,298 of JBQGON010000140.1, forward strand.
TAAATCTTTGAATAATTTCAGTTAACTGCTTATTCACATCCGCAACGGTTCTCATTCCTGAAACAGTTTTATCGCCATTACTAGCTAGGTTATTCACAATATCATTCAGAGCATTCATATTACGGCTCACATCTTGAGTGACACTGGTTTGCTCTTCTGCCGCCGTGGCAATTTGCGCACTAATATCATTAATTTCGCTAATAGAATGGATCACTTTTTCAAGTCCAGAATGGACGCTTTGCGACTCTTGCGCCGTTTGTTCGCATTGGGACTTAGTTTTGTCCATCGACACCACCACGTCTTGACTGCCACTGACTAGTTTTTGTAACACTTTGCTAATTTGTTCCGTACTCTCTTTCGTTCGGTTAGCCAGTGTACGTACTTCATCGGCAACCACTGCAAACCCGCGGCCTTGTTCACCAGCACGAGCCGCCTCAATCGCCGCGTTGAGTGCCAATAAGTTCGTTTGTTCGGAAATGTCGCCAATCACACCTAAAATTGAACTAATATTTTGGGTTTCGTCATTCATTTCATGTACACGCTGAGACGAATGTTCGACCCCATTGATTAACAAGGTGATATTGTTTTGCGCTTGCGCGACTAATTTGCTCGATTCATAGCTTTCATCATTGGTACGTTGGGTAAGCTCCGCTGCATTGGAGATATCGCTAGCCATGGACGATGCTGTCGCGCTCATTTCATCAATCGCCGTCACCACTTGCTCAGTTTCAATGACATGGTTATTGAGCATCTGCGCGTTGTCTTGTGATAATTGCTCCATTTGCCCCACATTATCTTGCAAGGTTAACGTCGCACTGCGAATCTCGATCATCATGGTTTGGAGCTTATCAACAAACACGTTAACACTTTGCGCTATGTGTCCTAAATCATCATCCGTCGTCACATCAAGACGCTTGGTTAAATCCGCCTCACCGCTCGATAAACTTTCTATCATTGATTTCAGGGATAAAATGGGACGATAAACAATTTGAATCACCAAGAAAGCAATAATCACACTGATAAACACTAAGATCAGTGTGGTGATAATCGCGGAATTACGAGCAGAGACTAAACTTGCAAAAACATCGGCTTTATCAACGGTAATGACAAAATACCATTGTTTATTGGCCACATTAATCTGATGGGAGAAGAGAATTTTCTCTGTTCCTTGAGCGAATTCTTTTGTCCACGCTTGTTGATTAACCACAGTATTGGCTAATGGCTTTAACCAAGCCACATCATCACCTTTCACGCCCGGTTTTAATGTATTGAGATCCGACGAAGCAAGGACAGTGGTATCTTTATTAAAGATGAATGCCTTAGCGCCTTGCTGCTTTGCAACATCCACCACTAGTTTATTTAGAAAGCCTAACTTCATGTCAGCACCAATCATTCCTTGTTGAATGCGCTGTACCATACTGATCCAGTAAATATTAGAGTCGGCTTCATCGGGGTAAGGTTCTGTTATTGCGGGAACTTGTGCCTTTCGGCCGTCCTTATAATAGCTTTGGTTGCGGATATCGCCTTCAAACTTATGATCAGGCCAGCTTGCGTTTTTTAGGTTCCAATACGCATCACCGCTCTTTTCAAGACCAATGAAAGAACTCCCCGTATTCAACGTTGTTGCAAAAATTGAACTTAAATCGATAAAATCTTGAGGTGTTTTTGCCGGTAAATCAGCCGACTTATACCTCACGCCAATACCTGCCAGCCCCATCACTTTTTCACGAATGAATTGTTCAACTAATGCCGCCTGATCCGATACCAGCAATTTATTTTCATGTAAAATTTGAGTTTTTAAATCCTTCTCTTGCTGCCGATAAGAAAAGTAATTTGAGATGGTGACGGATACGCTTACTAATAAGAGTATGGACATCATCAATATTAGCTTTAGACCTAATTTCTTCATCCTACGTCCCTACTATAAAGATAATTTAAGTGATATTGACTACATACACTTATATCGACCACTTTACTATAAAGTTTAATTTATCGTCATAAATACCAAGTCGCTGCCGCTCGTAACCTATTCAAATCGATGGACTTAATGCGCATAGCATCGGATTGCATACCCCTAACCGCGATTCATTCCACCGTGCTGCGGCATAATGCTGACATAGCGCGAGGTCAGCCAATAAAAAAGGGAAGCTCATTGCCTCCCTTAATGCTGTCTTTATCACTCGTATTTACAGTTTAAAACGCTGAACTAATTGATGAAGGTGTTCTGCCAATTTGGCCAGCTCTTTACTTGATACCGTCGTCTGATCCGACCCTTCTGAAGTCTGCACTGATAGGTCGCGAATATGAGTAATATTTTTGTCCACACTTTGTGCCACGGTCGCTTGCTCCTCTGCGGCACTGGCAATAGTGGCATTTTGATCGTTGATCCCAGACACCAACGACGAGATTTCTTCAAACGACTCGCCGGCTTCTCGAGCAATATCGAGGGTGGTACCGGCCATCACATTACTCTTATTCATGCTTTGCACCGTTTTATCCGTTTCAGAACTTACGGTGTTCATCATATCTTCTATATCGGTGGTCGAGGTTTGGGTACGATGAGCTAACGCTCTCACCTCATCGGCAACTACCGCGAAACCACGACCATTCTCCCCCGCTCGAGCGGCTTCAATGGCAGCATTTAATGCCAGTAGGTTGGTCTGTTCGGCGATTTCACGAATCACACCCAGTACTTTACCAATGTTCTGTATTTCCTTGGCAAGCGACACCACACCCTGCTCGGAGGCACCTATCTCATGCTTGAGCAAATCCACGGTTTTAATGGTTTCGCCAATTTTGACTCGCCCTTGTTGTGACTTCTCATCAACCACTTCTGAATTATCTCGTGCGGAGTTGGCACTACGAGCCACTTCATCAATAGCCGTCGTCAATTCACTCACGGCGGTCGCCGCGTAGTTGACTTCATCACTTTGCTGAGTAATGTATTGCGATGATTGTGTGGTGATCGCACTCAACTCTTCTGATGTCGCAGCCAGTTGTTGAGACGAATCTGAAATTAATGAGAGCGCATCTTTGAGTTGGGTTTGCATGTCAGCAAGCGCTTTGATCATTTGCGCCGCTTCATCTTTACTATCGTCTTTGAATTTTTCCGTCAAATCGCCAGACGCAATGGTCTTCGCAATATCGACCGAACGATTCAATGGCACAGTAAGGCTTCGAGTATAAAACAGCCCCATAAAGCCCATTAAAACTAAGGTTATCGCAATACCAATTGCCAACGCATTTTTAGATTGCTCATAACTTCGCGTCGCTTCATTATTATCATCATCTGAGCGCTGTTTTTGAAACGCCATATACTCATCAAGGGCCTTTCTTAGCTGAACGGCTGCAGGCATTATCGACTGATTACGGTAAACAATGGATTCGTCTATTTTATTGGCACGTGATAACGCAAATAACTTGGGTAAGTCATCCGTCATCTGATCATGCAATGATTTTACTGAGTCGAACAGCTGCTGAGATTCATCGCTATCCGAATACTTCTCCATTTTTTTTTCACTAACACGATATTGTTTAGATATGTCTTCAACCTGACCAATCAGCGTTTCAATGGTTTGCATGTCCTTGGCGTCGGAAATCGTATTAATACGCACCTGCATCAATAACACCGCATTTGCCATCTCCGCCACGGTCATGATCGCGGGCATACGATGCAGTGTGAGTACATCCGTCGTATCATTGAGTTTTGACAGTTGCGACGACGCAAAAAAACCAAGCCCTACCGTTATCAGGCCTATAATTCCAAACAATAACGAAGTTCTCATCCCTATCTTTATGTTTCTAATCATGCTTTTCTCCATGTCAGCATCGATCACGCCTTATACCCTTTATAAGGCTATTCGTTAGCGTAGAGCTTTGCGCTCGACTTTACCAATAGAAACGTCAGTAGTTGGATAGTGACTCTCGTCAGCTTTTTTATTAGTATGAATAATAGGCAGGAATAACCTGGAGAAATAATTTTTATCTTATTTTTCATGTAGATAAAAATATAAATAACAATAAATACGCGTATTATAAAGGCCATCACAACACGCGTACTCGCTGTTATTTGGAAGATTGGCTGCGAATTTCTAACAATTTCTTACGAAAAAAATGCCATTTAATAAAATGAGATACGCTCATGACGAGTGGAAAAATTATAAGCGGCAGAATCATATCTTTTGTCGTCATTTCATTAGTAAACTTGGTCAATAGAATGAAAATGACCGCGGTCAATACACCAAATTTCAAACCGCCATCAATGAAGGTGTATCGCCATTTTCCCATGTTGACGATTTTTTCTAAGCGGGTTTGCATAGCTTGAGACATAAATACTCCTAACGATATACTCTTGTTGGTAACGTTCTTACTGCCAGCTAACGTGCTGACACTTATGATTCTTATCATGACAATATGCCAGTGAACGAATACGTCCTACACGTTGTCCAACTATTGTCATTTAGCCAACGTTTTTATCACAACGCGATATGACGGGTCCAATTATAATTGAGATCACAAAATTAATTAATATTTATCCATAAAAGTGTCATTATTTATTGCTATGGTAGGATAACGAATCATTTAGGTTGAACGCAGAGAGTATGACGAATCCAGTTTATTGCATCACAGGTTCGGTGATCGCGTGTTTACTGTTAACCACAACACTCGATATCGACATCATTACACGCTATGCCGATCACTTATCCTTGTTGGCGTTTATGCCCAGCATCGGCATTCTCTGCTACGGGCTTTTCGATCACATAGATTCTCGCTACCTACACGTATCATCTCGTCAATCATCACAACGAGATATGCAATGGGCATTGCGCCACTTATGTGTTCAGCAGGTCCCCTTTAAAGCCATATTTAAAGGCGATACCATGATGTTGGTTCCGAAGAACGTTTTCTTTGATCAAATCGCGCAACCATCAGAAAAACATCACATTTATGTATTACAATTGACCATGGATAAGCATCGTAAGGTTGTCCATTGCAGCGATCGCTTTATTCACACCTCAGATGCCATCACAATCGAAACCTTAGAGCGATGCTTTAGCGAGCCAGCCCGCTGTTCATATAGCAAGTTCACGCTGAGTGATGAATATGAACAAGATGTGTCGTTGAGCGCAAATATTATACAGAGACAACTAAAAACACTGGTCAATGACCAAGGTTGGTCACTCAAATCCTATTAATGAGTACTGATACCAATAAAAAAGGGTAAACGCATGTTTACCCTTTTTTATTTTTCCAAGTCATTACGCTTTTAGTGAACATCGATGAATTCACGCTGTTAAGCGCAATCAACATAGCATACCACTACGCTTTTTTGTGATAATTCTGTCAATAATGGCATATTATAACATTATATCGTCACACTGATTTCAATGGTTTCTCTTTTACCGTGACATCGTTCTATTCATATCCGTCACAGGCGGTCGCTTACGCGCGCTTCTCTATTCATAGACATTCGCGTGTGAATAACTTGTCAACCGTACACTTTTATAGCAATCTGTCTCATATTGAAGCTGTCATCACGGCTCCATTCCAAAAACAGTGCGCGCATTATTGAAACCGACTCTCCAGCAATGATAAGGATATCAAATGGCAGTACGTGATCGTCTACTTGCTCTTACCATTATTTTGGTATGGGGGGTTAACTTTGTAATCATCAAAGTGGGATTACAAGGCATGCCACCGCTGCTATTAGCGGGGTTGCGCTTTCTTTTAGTGGCTTTCCCTGCGATTTTTTTCTTCGCTCGCCCAACGTTACCGCTAAAATGGATCTTTCTCTACGGCATGACCATCAGCTTTGGTCAATTTGCCCTGCTCTTTTGGGCACTCAATGCCGGACTATCCGCTGGGTTAGCGTCGTTACTTTTGCAAGTTCAAGCCTTTGTTACCATTGTTCTCAGCGCCATTTTATTCAAAGAACGCGTGCGCCGGTATAATGTCATTGCCATGCTCGTTGCTATCACTGGGATTGTGTTGTTGGCAACCGCACCAGAAGTAGGTAAAACGTCAATTAATTGGTTTACTTTAGCACTCGTTCTTGGCGCCGCGTGTTCATGGGCATTAGGGAACATTAATAATAAAGTCATTCTATCGAATTACACTGTACCGACGATGTCCCTAATTGTATGGAGCGCCATTTTTCCAACGTGTGCGTTTTTCATTACCTCATATTACATCGAGGGGCCAAGCGTGATACAGGCCGCATTAAGTCATATCCAGTGGCATAATATCGGTGCCCTATTGTATCTTTCACTGATGGCAACCATTGTCGGTTACGGTGGGTGGAGTTATTTATTGAGTCGTTATCAAACATCGCTGATCGCCCCATTGTCACTGCTTGTGCCCGTGTTTGGGTTACTTTCAGCTTGGATATTGCTCGGCGAAACCTTAAGCTTACAGCAATGGATTGGCGCCGGAATTGTTGCTGCCGGTTTGGTATACAATACCTTTGGAGCGAAGACGATCCCCTACGTAAAAGCAACCGCAGTCGAGCATTAATCTATCGAATAAAAAACCCAGCCGATAAGCTGGGTTTGTGGTAGCATCGCTCACAGCACGATACTATTGTACGCGCGACACCCAAGTATCCGTTTCAAACCATTTATGATAAATCCGTTCATAGGTACCGTCACCACGCACTTGCTTCATGTAGTTATTTAATAAATTCAAGAAGTCTTGGTCGCCGCGACGAATCGCCCACCCCATAGGTTCGTAAGTAAAAGGGGTATCTAAGTGAATCACTTTACCTTTATGCTGAGCCGCATACATCGCATTGTAGGGAAGATCATACACGAACGCGTCCGCTTTGTGATTCATCACTTGCAGAACGGCATCCGCTGACGTGTCGAATAAATCTATTTTGGCTTTATATAAGTATTTTTTTGCCCCTTGAGCGCCAGTCGTCCCCATTTGGGTCGCAATCGTATATTTAGGATTATTCAAATCACGGTAGCTATGGACTTTATCTTTCAGTTTTGGAGAGATAAGAACGGTCTGCCCCATCTTGATGTAGGCATCGGCAAATAATACATTTAGGTTACGTTTTGGGGTAACGGTCATACCCGCAATAAAATCACACTTCCCAGTTTTTAACGCCGGAACAATGCCATCCCATGCGGTGTTCACTGGAACAAACTTGACACCTAATTTACGTGCTAAATGCTTGGCTAAGTCGATATCAAAACCCACATAACGACCATTTTTTGACGTCATTTCAAACGGAATATATCCCGCTTCGAAACACAGTCTTAATTCACCTGTTTTTTGAATATGATTAAGCGTATCAGCCTGAGCAGAAGCAGAAAAGCTTGCAAGTGCAGCACCAACCAGTGTGCTACCTAAAAGAAAATGTCGACAATATTGTTTTAATGTATGTGCTGTCATATCTATTTCAATCCATTTATATACAGTGTTCCTGTAGAGCCCTATAAGATAGCGGAAAATAGGGGTTAAATAAACCATCAGACGCACGTTTACCTAGTATTAGCGCCATACATAATCATTATATATTATGCCAATTGGCTAAAAAGCTAATATCATTGCTCAGCAAAACATTGCCATGCCTTTTTCCTCTCAACGAAGCCCCCTTCTCTAGATTAGACCCGTTTATATCTAGCAACTTGCGGTCAAAAAACGAGCAACATCAAAAGAACAGTTGTATGCTTAGGACACATCGTGTGGCCAGGAAGAAAACGATATGACCCTAGAGGCAACATTAGTGACTGATACACATCACGCTATTTTAAAAAAGATTGGTGAGGACACCTGTCGTTTTTTCGAAC
>JBQGON010000141.1:0-9063 GCA_052087065.1 Vibrio sp.
CCAAGCACCCCAATACCATTAATCATTGTGGTGTGACTGTCGGTACCAAACACCGTATCAGGATAGGCCGTCAGCTCACCATCGACCTCAGTTGCCATCACGACGCGAGCGAGATATTCAAGGTTGACCTGATGCACAATACCTGTCGCAGGCGGAACCACAACGAAGTTTTCAAAGGCGTTACGCCCCCAATGCAAAAACTCATAACGCTCGTTATTACGCTTGAATTCGATTTTTTCATTTAAGTCCAGCGAATCACCGCGGCCATAGGCATCGACTTGTACGGAGTGGTCGACGACCAGCTCACTGGGAATAAATGGATTGATTTGTTCAGCTTTACCACCAAGCTCAACCACCGCATCACGCATCGCGGCCAGATCAACAACCGATGGCACACCGGTAAAATCTTGCAGTACAACACGCGCAGGCATAAACGCGATCTCTTGCGACGCCTCAGCGCCTGCATCCCAATTGGCCACCGCTTCGATATGGTTTTTACCAACAGATTGACCACTGTCTTCGTTACGCAATAGGTTTTCTAAGACGATTTTCATGCAATACGGCAAGCTACTGATGTTGTTATAGGTGTCAGTCAGTTTCGGTAAACTGTAGTAGGCATGCTCCTTGCCATCGATTGATATCGTATCTTTTACATTAAAAATATCGCTCATGGTCGCTTCCTTATCAATGTTATTGAACCTAAACATAGACCATAGGACGCCTATGCAGATAACTGGTGACTAAAAAGAAGATGAATCCAGTTTTTATCAACGCCATTCTAGCGTTAATGTCATCATTTAAATCGTGACAGAGAGCTGGATATCAACACTTGTTTATGAAAAACAGACACACTGATTCTCGCATGAGCATCCTTCTCATTAACATAACAAGCATAGATTTTTTTGTTAAAGTGTCTAGCCGCACACCGACACGCCCAATGCTGTCTCAATAAACCGTTTGGAAACGTCGTTTTGAACATTGCTCGCTAACGCTTAAGTGTTTCCGTTTTGTTGTACTCTTTGACTCGTATATTTTCAATTCTAGACACGGCTATCGGCAACGGGCTTTTGCGAGTATGTAGCGCATTAGACTCAATCCAGACCAACCGCTTATTGTCATCTAAACAGTTGCCGCTGACCGCCAAATTCTGATTCAGATTCACCCGTTGCTTTTCGTTCAGTGACAACGCGAATAATTCACAACAAGCCTTTAACGCCTAACTAAGCTGCATAGCGGCCGTCTGACATAGAGTGGTTTTAACACTGATAATTCATGCTTTGGGGAACATCGCGAGCGCAGAGTAAATAATACGGTGACGGTCTAACACGCAGTGCTAGTTAATGACCGGTTGTGACATCCTTAAAAATGTCACACGATAATTGGTAATTGTACTGTCTGGCTATTTTCTGCGAGAAAAACAGTTGTGGTAATTCATAAATGATGAGTAATACGAGGATAAATAATGCGCCAGAATGGCCGAGAATAAAGCCAACAATACTGATGGTGAGCAGCGTGATCTCCAATGCAAATAATGCATACTTACCTAAGTAACAGTGGTGAAAGCCCCCGAGGAAAAACCAATTCAACGCCGCATACGTATCTGGATCTTTCAGTTGTTTTGACTGCCGATGGTAGAATTCTTTTTTTTGATTCTCAGGCAACGCATTCACCTGCTTTCTCAACCATTCTTCATTATTCTCTAACTGTTCAATCGGTTCCAATAAACGCATTAGGGTACCTCATCATGTATTTTATCAACGAGGTCAGGTTGATTACAGCGTTTAATTCTTGCCAAACCCAGTTTCCAGCCTTTTATTGCCCCATATTTGGCAATACATTGTTTGGTGTATTCCGAGCAAGTCGGCTCAAAATTACAGTCAATATTAAGCAGCTTCTTTGAACCACCGCTCACTTGATAGCGATGGATCAACGCCAAAGATAAAGACTTCAACACGCTTAACGGCCCAGAGTCACAATCACTGCTTCTCGAACCCAAAACAGCATAAAGCGTTTTTTCTCAACGACTTGAAAGACAACCTGCCAGCCATCTTGTGCGTATCTATTGAGCTCAGCTTCCATTTTTTGTAGCGGCAAACCACTCGCCCCTAATAGGATAGTCCCGCATCCGCCTTCAACAATGGGCACCACTTTATATTCTGTAAATTTTGTCATGATTATAAACAACTCATAGAAGTAAAAATACGATAATACAATGGCAAAACCAATGCATCAAGATGAATAATAAATAGTTAGGAATACGGTGGCATTAAACCATCAAATTCAAAAGAGTCGCTTGAACAATACATACAATCACTGTCGTCCTCTGAGTGCATTGCTAAGTTTTATGTATTCTCTATGAGTAAAACCCAACGCCATTGATAAATGACCATAGACCGTTCTCGTGCTTTGGCACCATAATTACCTATTAAGATATAAAAAACATCACTTCCAACATACTTTAACCAGCATAAAAGTGATATAAACCAAGCCTTTCTCACCTAATTTTTATACAATTTTCAGTATGATGCTACGACTCTAGAACCGAGCAAGAATCACTCGGCCAGTACAATAATGTTGTCTATTGGCTTGGTCTTGCCGTTTCTTTCAGAGGTTCAAATAGAGATTATTGACACGGTAGTGAATTTTGTATGCATCACTTTAGTTATACCTCAATGACTCATTCACAAATTATGGACAAAAACATGAAAAGGAATTTGCTCTATTTTTCACTGTTATCAAGTTTGAGTTTTCTGTCTCAAGCTTCGGTTAATCATCAACACCAAGGTTACTACTATTCCCCCGCATTACATGGCAATCAGTTAGTTTTCTCCTCAGAAGGCGACCTATGGCGGATGAAACTCAATGAAAAAAACGCTGAACGCCTAACCTCGCGAGTCGGTCATGAAGTCGGCACAATTATTTCTCCTGATGGTCAACATATCGCTTTTGTCGCCAACTATACCAAAGGAGCGTCTGACGCCTACATCATGCCGATCAATGGGGGCATACCTAAGCAAGTCACGTTTGAAAATAGATCGGTCTCACTCATGCAGTGGACCAGTACCAACCATCTCATTTACTCAACCAGCAATACATCGGGGCCCGGCAATTCTTATCAGCTCAAAACACTCAATCTCGATACCGGTGTCAGCCAAGATATTCCCTTATTTGCCGCCAATTCAGCCAGTCTTGATGAGAAAAACGGAGAATTGTATTTTAAACGCTTCGGACTCTCTACCAGTGGCGATAATGTTCATGCTTACCATGGTGGTGGGCAAGGAAAAATATGGAAATATAAGATGGGTAGCCATCATGAAGCGTCATTGTTAACCCATGCTGACAGTGGCTCATCAAGTCATCCTATGTATTACCAGGGTAAAATTTATTATGTTTCGGATAAAAGTGGCAATAAAAACCTTTGGTCGATGAACACCGATGGCAGTCATCCCAAACAGCTTACTTTTTATAAGCAATGGCCAGTCTATTCACCGACATTAAGTGATGGCAAAATTGCCTTTCAATTAGGGGCTGATATTGTTATCTATACTATCAATGATAATACCAACTCATCGCCAAAACCCCACACACTGCCTATCCATTTAGTATCTGATAAACCTTATGTACAGAAACGGTGGATAAAGAACCCAACCGATTATATCAGCAGTGCCCGTCTTTCTCATGAGGGTGAAAAAGCGGTGATTACGGCAAGAGGTAAAGTGGTGATTGCGGCGAGTGATGGGACTCGACTTGTCAAAATAGCCACGCCCCCACACAGCCGAATCAAAAATGCCATTTTAAGTAAAAACAAACAATGGGTTTACGCGTTATGTGATGCCTCTGGAGAAGAACAAATTTGGCGCTTCTCATCAGACGGTAGCAATAAGAGGCAACAAATCACCCATCAAGGTCACTCGATTCGCTGGAGCTTGGATGAGTCTCCGGATGGCAAATACCTATTAACTGATGATATCAAAGGGCAACTCTGGCTGGTGAATGTCAAAACAGGCAAAATGAGAGTACTGCTTAAACACGGCCCCAATAGACAATCTTTTGGTGAGTATACATGGTCTAATGATAGCCGTTATTTAGCCATCGCAACGCAACTTGATACCGACCGCCACGCGACGGTCATCTTATATGATTTAGCAACCAACAAACATCAACGACTCATGTCTCATCGCTATGATTCCTATTCACCAAGTTTTAGTCAGGATGGTCACTGGTTGTATTTCTTATCCGATCGAGCGTTAAAAGTGAACTCGAATTCGCCTTGGGAGCCTCGCTCTCCATTCCCCAGTATTGACAGCCAAACTGAAATATTTGCGTTAGCTTTAGAGCCCAATCAAATATTTCCTTTTGAACCAATGGATGAATTACAGTTAGCAAAACAAGGGCAAAAGAAATCGAAAAAACACAAAAAGCCTCATTCTGATAAAGAGACTTCAAAAGAGCATCAATCAAAACCTTCCACCCATATCGTCTGGAATGGGCTCAAGAATCGACTTTGGCAAGTGCCCGTTGATTCCGGTAATTACAGAAAAATCACGAGTACAAAACACGGCTTAATTCTTGAAGAATCTAACAATGAAGGGGCGACACGCCTAAGCAGCATAACGTATACGCATAAAAAGGCGAAAATTAAACCTATGGTTCCTGATATTCAGGGGTTTGATATTTCCGACGACCATAGCCATCTGTTGATTCAATCGGATGAGGATTATTTCATTACTCCAGCTAAACTCTCTCTACCAAAAGATATGAGTGAATTTAAAGTCGATACCAAACACTGGGTAATGCAGATTAACCCCCGAGATGAGTGGCTACAAATGTTTCACAATGCTTGGTTAATGCACCGTGATATGTTTTACGATCCAGCCATGAAAGGCGTCGATTGGGAGCAAGTAAAAACGACGATTACCCCTTATATCTCTCGCGTATCCGATCGCTATGAGTTAGGTATTTTACTCGCGCAGATGGTCGGTGGACTGAATACCATGCATTCACAGCTGATATTTGGATCGGATCTCCCAGCTTTGAAACCAAAAGATACCGCCACCCCGTCATGCCTTGGTGCGACGCTCAAACAAACCCAGAATGGCATCAAGTTAGGCCATATCTATGTCTCAGATCCGGAAGTTCCTGATTTAGCGAGCCCACTCAATAAACCAGGCGTCGATGCGAAAGATGGTGATACCGTGGTGGCGATTAACCATTATAATATCCATACCTTGTCGGATATGGACCAAGAGCTGAATAATCAAGCAGGACAAAAAGTCTTGTTGACGTTAAAGCGTGGTGAGAAAGAGCATTCAACACTAGTCACGCCAGCAAGTACTTATCAATGTCGACAACTCAATACCCAAGATTGGGCAGAGCAAAACCGCAGAAAAGTCGCAAAATTAAGCGACAATAAGATTGGCTATGTGCATCTACAAGCCATGGGGAATGAGGATTTTGCCGTCTTTGCACGAGCGTTTTACGCGGATCTCGATAAAGAGGGATTCATTATTGATGTTCGGAATAATTACGGCGGTAATATTGATCCGTGGATCCTTAATGCACTGCGTAGAAAAGCGTGGATGTACTGGAAACCACGCCATGGTTCACCAGAGAGTGGTATGCAGCAAGCATTTCGCGGGCATGTAACCGTCCTTGCCAATCAGCTCACCTACTCTGACGGTGAAACGTTTACCGCAGGCTTCAAAGCGTTAAACCTTGGTCCAGTCATTGGTCGTAGAACTTTTGGTGCAGGTGTATGGCTCGACGATGCCAATAGACTCACCGATGGAGGCAGTATTCGCGTCGCCGATATCCCCGCCTATTCGGCCACAACAGGCAAACAATTGGTAGAACAACAAGGGGTGTCACCGACCATAAAAGTGAGTAATCTTCCGTATGCCACATTTATGGGACATGATGCACAGTTACAGAAAGCCATCCATTATTTGCAAAAGAAAGCGAAAACGGATCCTATTCTTCCCTTAGATCACCATCATCGTTAATATTGAAATCGTTAAAAAAGGAGCCTTGTCTTGCACAAGGCTCCTTTATTCAACATTAGACAGAATATTCAGAAACCGCGTGTATGCCAAGGAATTACCGTTTATCTATGTGCGTTATCGCTAATCATCGCTGGAGACAGTCACCGATAATTCATCATCCATATCTTCAAAGACAAAAAAGTTAATCGGTTTACAACACACTTGGCAGTCTTCGATGTATTGCTGATCAATATCGGCGGGATCCAATAATACGTCGATAGGCTCGCCACAATATGGGCAATGGATGGTTTGTTCGGTTAATTGCTGCACAGGGCACTCCTACTATCTCGCTTCGTCGTTATTGATTACGGGTGAGCTGTCGATGAGTCAAGGTTAAACCAATCACCATGGAAATGACAAATATCCACACATCTGGGTTTCCCATCGTTAAACTTGCAATCGCAGGGCCAGGGCAAATACCCGCTAAGCCCCAGCCAACGCCAAATATCGCCGCGCCACTGATAAGTTGTCGGTCAATTTTAGTATTTGTCGATAAACAAAATTCGTCACTATTGATTGGAGTAGTTCTGGGAAGGATTAACCAGCGATAAGCGGGGATAAAAACCGCAAGCGCCCCGCCCATCACAAAAATTAAACGTGGATCCCAGTCACCAAATGCATCTAAAAAACCGAGTACGATTTGCGGGTTTGCCATGCCAGAAATAGCCATACCGACACCAAACAATAAACCTGATATCAACGCTACCAGTGCAAATGCCATCTTATTCATTGTCCCGCTCCTAATAGATGAACCGTGCAAAATACGGTTACCGCAGCGATCAACATAAAGATTAGTGTCGCGACGATTGAGCGTGATGAGAAACGTCCCATCCCACAAATACCATGCCCGCTGGTACAGCCATTACCTAACCGTGTTCCCACTCCTACCAGCAGACCAGCGACAGCGTAGCACCAACCTGAATGGCCGATAAAGGCCTTAGGCATTTCAGCCCAAGCACTTTGCGCGCCAAGCCAACCGCCAGCGATGAGACCAAACAAAAAGAGATAACGCCACAATACATCCCCTTTCGTTATCGAAATAGCTCGAGTCACGATCCCACTAATCCCAGCCACCTTACCGTTAAATAACAATAATAATACAGCTGAAATCCCTAATAAAATGCCACCACCAAGAGAATACCAAGGTATCGTCATCGCTTGCTTACTCCTTAATCCCTTCACAAATCAGAAAGAAATCATACCGCCCACCTTAATTAAGATAAAGCTTAATTAGTTTTTAATTATATTAATGTCTATCTAATGCCTCAGCACTAAAGTATCTCTCGCTATGATCCATTCGCAAAAGCGGTAACCACATATTCAAGCTACCTTGCCACGCGCTGACCAGAGAGATACCAATGTTCAGCATCCCGAGCATCCGAGTGCGTCTCACTATCATAATCCGTTACTTCGAATGTCTGCGCGTCAATATCTTCTAATAAGTGCACCGCTTGATAAGCTTCAATATAAAAGATTCGGTCATTGCTCTTGTAATAATTGCGGCCTAAAGAGGTAAACTCTTGCGCTGTCGCGTCCGCGATAGGATGACTGTTTTCGCCATTAAGGAAATACACAGCGTGCTCATCACGTGCCACATACTCATCTAACAACTCAAAATGAGCTGGGTCGGCTTCTTGAAGAATCGGTATACGGCCATAGTAAATGTGCTGGCGATCTTTTGCATAAGAATGATAAATCGGTTCGAACGTGGCCACATCGACGTCCTCAAGCATTTGATGTCGATAAAAAATATGTTTGTCATCTCCACTACCTGATGATGCCCAACTGGAGTACTGTTTAAACGGCTGAAATGACTTCGGATCAGCCCCAGTGATTGCTTTATCCTGATAAATGACCGCCAGCTCCGTTAACCAATAGAGATCGGATCCCAGAATTTTACCTTCGACGTCCGTCACATCGACATTCGGCACCACTTTACCTTGATAATACAAATGATGAGCGTCTTTGGCATAAAGTTCCGCGCTGTGCAGGTAACCAAATTCCTTGCGCTGAAAAGCATGAAAGCTTGCGGCATCGGCCTGAGCTATCGGACGAGCATTGTAGTACACTTGATCATCGACCACGCCATAACCTGAACTTGGAATGCCCCGCATCGCATTACTGAGCAGAGAAGTATATCCAAACACGGTGAAGCTAAGCGCGATAATTGCCGTACTGACCGCCGCCAATCGCCAACTGTTCATCCCAAAGTAGTCTGCTCCGAAAATTCCCAACAGCGCAAACAGTATGACCGGGTAACTCATAAACACTAGACCACCGATAATCACGCTTTTATCATTCTCCGAGTCAGGAGCATCAAACATCATCGGAGACATCATCAAAATAAGCGGCCACCAGCAAAGCGCAAACGTGACGATAATATTAATAACAAGTTTCATGGTATTCCTTAGCAGTGCAATCCCCGCTCGCAAAAAATAATGCTCAGCTGGACCGCCAAATTATAATACGTTTCTTCGCACACTCGCTGTTAAACTCATGCCAATGCTGTGACTTCGCCATTCACAACGGCGAGCCTGGCCCCAGTAGAACAAATGAGCGGTGCTGATGACCGCGTTGCCGCTGGTATATGAGAATCACTATGTTAATGACGTGAAATATCGTCTAGCAAAATAGTAACGATTTAAACTGCGCGCTTAAACCTTTATTCAATAAAAATGGGTAGCAAGCGCTACCCATTTTTCGACTGCTAGTTTTATCCGCTTTTTAACTTTTCAGCCTATTGAGTTGACTGTCTAATTCATCTAATTGAAGGGTGACCTGCTCACTACTGTCATTGGTTTGATTAGCAAACCGTGCCAATACCTCTGCGGCTTCTTCAATTTTACTCAGCATTCCCGCGATATCCACACTCACTTGGCTTTGCTCTTCGGCTGCTGAGGCCACTTGTTGAATATTATCATTAATAAGATCGATTTCATTCACTATCGCAGAAAGGCTGCTATTCACTTGACGTGGTCAACTAAATTCAGTCACCCTAGTTAAGAAACCATATCTAATGTTT
>JBQGON010000142.1:0-9026 GCA_052087065.1 Vibrio sp.
CATATTCGCAAACGTATACCCTTCGCCAATAGATACTTTTTCGACACCACCAAGCCCCCACATAAAATCAAGATGCCACCAGCTGCGGCGAAACTCGCCATCAGTAATCACAGATAAACCGAACGCTTTTTGCTGAGTCACCAAGGCTTTAATCGCCTTATTTTCAACCTCAGTAAGTGCGGCTTGAGTCAGTTTGCCTTCGGCAAACTCGCGGCGTGCTTGGTGAAGGTCATCGGGACGTAAAAAGCTGCCAACAACGTCGGCGCGAAAAGGGGCTTGAATAGACATGCAGAAATCCTCGTAAATACAGTAGTTGATACCAACAAATTACTGTTGAAACACGGTAAAAACGAGTGATGGTTCTGCATAGTGATCATGAAGGTTTTTCATAATCACGCAGATACACACTCTATAAGATAGAGTGTGTCGTATTTCCAGCTCTCCTGACCAAGGATCAGCATGAGCTTTAAGGTTATGCAGTCAATGTTATTGAAAACGCTTTATTGCAAAAAGAGAAAGATCAAAACACGGTGATTTATCTAACGCCATGTCGGTTAATATCTCACCGACCACACTGGCAAACTTAAAACCATGACCAGAAAAGCCAGAAGCAATCATGACATGCGAATGTTTAGGATGATGGTCAATAATAAAATGCTCGTCCGGAGTGCGCGTATACATACACGTTTTACCGACATGCAATTGCCCAACTTGCGGCATATAACGGCTCAAGAGCTGGTTAAGGTCAGCGGCATCTTTGGCTTCAGAAAAAGGAACCAGTGGGGTATTAGGCTCATGGGCTTCACCTTGATCGTGACGCCCTATTTTCAATCCTGCCCCATCAATACTTGGAAAACCATAATAAATACCTTCCGGAATATCCCAAGAAAAGGCGGGGAAATGGCCCTCACCATAGATGGCTTCCGGCGCATTATACCAAGCAAATGTTTTACGTACCGGCGAAAGAGGCAGGGAAAGATCGAGCATCTTAAGTAAATCGTTCGACCATGCTCCGACAGAGACCACTAATTTCTTTGCACTAAATTCCTGTCCCTTGGCGGTCACGGTTACCGAATCTTTTAATAGCTTAATAGCACTGACACGTGAATAAGTCCGTAATTCTGCGCCTTGCTCGAGAGCTAAGTGGCGATAGGCCTCGATGGCATTTTCGCAGCGCAGCACCCCAGAGGTTGGCTCCAAGCAAGCAATGAATTCCGGTGGTAGATTAAGCCCCTGATATCGCTCGTTCGCTTGCTCTGCATTCAATATTTCAATCGGCAACTGATATTCTTCCGCACTGTCAATCAACGTTGAAATAAACAGCTGTGTTCGTTCACCAATATTAAGCACACCTGTTTTCAAGAAAATCGAACGATTGGATTCTTGTTCTAACTCTTCCCATAAAGTTTGTGCCCTTAAAGCTAAAGGAACATAATCCTTTCCTTCTCCGTAAGCATGACGAATAATGCGCGTTTCACCGTGATGGCTGGCATGAGAATGCGGTGGATCAAACGCATCCAATAACAAGACTCGCTTACCTTGCTTCGCCAAGAAATAGCCAGTTGCCATTCCCATCGATCCCGCTCCTATTACAATCACATCGTACTGCATGCTCACTCCTGATTCATCCTTGTACAAGCTTCGAGCCTATCACTCCCCTTATAGTTTGCAACCCAAATCCTGACGCGCCCTACTTTAACGACCACCGATACCAATCGGCCTAAGCTCATCGGATAACGATGTTGTTTCCCAGCATAGCTACATGAAAAATAATGACATAAAAAAGCGCGCAGCTTTATAACAAAACGGCGCGCTGGACTATCCAGTCATGAAAGACAGCCTTACTTAGAGGCGGCGCCTTCCGTTGTGATACGGATTTTTACGTCATCACTCACATGCGGTACATATTGGTCAATACCGAACTTCGAGCGTTGAATGGTTGTCGTTGCATCAAAGCCAATGGCTGGTACTTTCTCCATCGGGTGCTTGCCTTGACCATTTAAACTCACTTTCAATGTGACGGGTTCAGTATGCCCTTTAATCGTCAACTTACCCTGCACATCGTACGTTTTATCACCCGTTTCAACCACCTTATCACTGATAAATGTCGCATCAGGATAATGTCGAACGTCAAAATACGCCTCGTCTTTGAATTCTTTATTGAGCGCTGGCACGCCACTATCAATCGTTTTTATCGGAATGGACACCTTGACTGAAGCGTCTTCAGGTTGATCTTTTGTGAACACCAAAGTCCCCGTTACACCATCAAAAGTCGCCACTGGATGAGAATAACCAAAGTGGCTCCAAGAAGCGACAACACTCGTATGCCCAGGGTCAAGTTGATACGTTTCTGCACTCGCAACACTGCTAGTACTTACTAACCCAACCAGAGTGGCCCCGAGTGTTAATGTCTTTAACGAATTTATCATTGCCTCATTATCCTTTCTTGGCTGTATTGATTGCTTGCCACCTTCTATTACGCGTTCATAGAAAAGCAGCAAGCTACCGAATAAGATAACGTAGTTTTCCTCGCGAAGACTTTCATTAACGATTCTTGATTTGGATGTTCTAATTTTTCGAACACGTTCATGAGTTAGTAATCGTTAAAAAGCATGCCTCCCATGGAGAGGCAACGAAACACCAATATATGAGGTTTGATAGGCGGAGAGTAAAACCCTGCTGAGTTTTTGCCAAAACAGCAATCTCTATGGCGTGATGACATCAAAAAGCCACTCACATGATGAGTGGCTTTGGACTGGTGTTAAACCTGGTTAACGGTTCATGTTGCTATAACCATACCGTTTACGTCTTTACGGGCTCATGACTAGGTTTGGTAACCACGTCACCAATTGCGGAAAACACATCACAATAATTAATACGACTACCTGAATCGAAATAAACGGAAGTACGGCTTTATATAAATCCATCATTGTCACACCTTTAGGGGCAATCCCTTTGAGGTAAAAAAGCGCAAATCCATACGGCGGTGTTTGCACCGCAATCACAATATTTAAGATCATGAGCACCCCAAACCAAATAGGATCATAACCCAAAGAGACCGCGACAGGAGTAAAAATAGGTGCGCACATCAATACAATAATGTATTCATCGATGATAAAACCAAGCAAGATCATAATCACTTGGAACATCATAATAATCATGATGGGTGGCATATCTAAACTCGCAGCAAACTGCGACACCATACCCTGTACACCCATCAATAAATGAAAATTACTAAATACCGAAGCGCCGACCATAATCCACATCGCAACGCTGACTAAAATAGCCGTTTGTTTACTGGCTCGAGCGACCATTGAGGGTTTAAAACGTTTGAATAAAATGGCTAATAGTAGCGCCCCCATCACACCGAGAGCTCCCGACTCCGTTGGCGTTGCAATCCCCATAATGATGCTGCCCAGCACCACGATAATCAACGCCAAGGATGAGGCCCCATCGCGGATGGTTCGCATAACCTCGACGCCCTTGGGCATTTCGAAATCATTATCTTGATCTAAAGGCGCACGCTCTGGGCGCAAGCGGCAAGAAATAATCACATAGGTAATCAATAGCGCTATCGTTATTAGCGCTGGCACCATTGCTCCCAAAAACATTTTACCGACAGAATTTTGCGTGGCAGATGCAAACATAATCATAGGAATACTCGGTGGAATCAGAATTCCCAAAGATCCCCCCGCCATTATTACACCTAAGGCCAATTTTTTATCGTAGCCGCGATCCATCATAGGTTTGAGCGCGATACTACTTGAGGTCATAATACCCGCGCCAATGATACCAACCATAGCGCCTATCATTGAGCAGACACCAATAACACTGATCGCCAGTGAGCCTCGCAGTTTACCAATCACTAACTGACTGGCATTAAACATGGCATCACCAATCCCTGAACGTGTCAAAAGTTGACCCATGTAGATATACAGTGGAA
The DNA here is from genome assembly GCA_052087065.1 of Vibrio sp. Classification (GTDB taxonomy): domain Bacteria; phylum Pseudomonadota; class Gammaproteobacteria; order Enterobacterales; family Vibrionaceae; genus Vibrio. The sequence continues at coordinate 3,944 of JBQGON010000142.1, forward strand.
TCGCCAATAGTGTGAAATTGAAGAATGTACTTTCCACGGTAGATGGCACGATATTAAAGACGGCATCTCCCCATGTGAGATAACCAATGCCCATCGCAATACCGCCCAATGCCATACCCACCTGAGCCCCAAAGACAAATGCCACCATAATACAAGCGAGTAACACTAACGTAAGTAGCTCAATTCCCATGGGCTTTCTCCTTGTCCTTCAGGGATTGCATGATGTCACTTTCAACCGTAATTTGCTCTGGTCGCTCATCGTCATGCACCTTTTCCAATAATTCTTGACGAGTCACGAGTGCATAGATATGCCCAATCAACTCCGTTGAATATTGGGCAAGGAAAAGCAACGCTGAAACCGTGATCATTAACCAAAAGTGATGCATTGGTGGGGCCCATTCACTCTGTGTGCGATAATTTAAGCGGACCGCTTCGATAAATTTATCGAAACAGGTACTCATCATTACGTATAAAAACCCCATCGCAAGAATGACATTCACGAGATCGAACAAATGACGCCCTTGCCGAGAGAGTTTTCCATAGACGATATCGACATTGATATGACCACCGAGTCGCTGGGCATTCGCGCCGCCTAGTGCGCCAATATATCCAAATAAAAACAATGAGGTATCGTATCCCCAAATGGTCGGCTGATTGAGAATATAGCGCGCGAACACGCCATAGGCGACAATTGCTGCTAATAGTGGCAATAAATACGCAACGGATCGTCCAACCAACCCAACTACATATTGAACACAGAGGCAGTATGTCCTTAAAATCAATTTCATGGTGGATACTCCCAAATACGGAAAAGTAGGCTCAAAGGCCTACTTCACACTTCCTTGTTACTGTTGTTTTTGTAAGATGTCGATCAGCTGTTTTGAATATGGATTCTCTTTCGCATATTCTTTCGCAAGAGAAGACCCAGCCGCTTTCCACGCTTTTTTATCAGCATCCGATGGCTCTGGGCTCCATTTAAGACCTTTCGCTTCCATTTCTTTTACGGCTTGCGATTCCCATAATGTCGATTTGGTAATTTGCTCAATGGCATGCTCAGCTGTCGCGCCTTTGACAATGGCTTTTAAATCATCAGGCAATTTATTCCAAGCTTTGGTATTGACTAATATAGACAGAACCTGTGCTCCTGCGACAGGCAGTGGGTACATGTACTTCGCGACTTCCACGTGATTACCATCGCGGTGATCAATCATATTAGAGCCGATCGAACCATCAATTACTCCCGTTGCCAAAGAGGTATAAATTTCACTCCATGACAGTGACACCGGTGACGCCCCCAAGTTACGTAAGAATTTACCGTAGGCGCCTGGCGCGCGAATCTTCATACCTTTGAAATCTTTAATAGACTTGATGGGCTTTTTGGTAATGATATAAACTGGCGGCTGAATGTACGGTTCTAGCCACGTAATGCCTTGCTCACCATACGCTTTTTTAAGAATGTCGCCCCAACCCCGTTCATGGAACAACGTCATTAATTTCGCCGTATCGGTTGTTCCTCCCGGTAGGCCGATTTCAACGACGCCCGCGGGAAACTCTCCTGCATTCATCGATTGAAATGGGGCGCCCATCGTGATTAAGCCACTTTTTAACGCGCCAAAAATCCCTGAAGTACCAATACCTTCCCCTGAGTACAAAACTTGCACGTGAATACGACCATTGGACATCGTCTCAATATTTTTAGCTAAGTCTTCATACACTTCACCAAACGCTGTACCCCGCCCATATAAGTTGGCAAAACGCCAGTTATACTCCGCGGAAAAAGCCGAGAAGGATGTCGATAAAGCACTCACACTCAGTGAGGCGGTTAATAACACTTTAGCCAGTTTCTTTCCTTTTAAACCGAACATAAATATACCTCTATTTTCGCTTTCCATTCATATTTGCTATCCGTTATCAATATGAAGAATCACTTAAAAATACGATAGAGCCAGATCCATTATTCATATGGTACCAGCTTGCCCTTGCCTATCTGGTACCATGTAAATAATTATCTGGTACTTAAAACGATGCATCATTTGCTATTACCATTTCCATTAATGGAATAAATAATGAGTAAGCAAGATGAATAAGATTAAGAACCCTTCACTTCTCAGTGCGACCTGCTCTGCAAGTGACGATGCCATTGCCATATTAAATCCCGCAGATGGTGAAGTCGTCGCCTATATTCCATCAATCTCTGTCAATGAGGTTCACGAACACATTGAAAAATCGCGCCTTGCCCAACAGCAGTGGCAGGCCACAACCGCGGCAGAACGCAGTACTATTTTGCGCCGCTGGTATGATTTGATGGTAGAAAATAGTGACGACTTAGCTCGCATCATGACGTTAGAACAAGGTAAACCACTCGCAGAAGCGAAAGGGGAAGTGATGTATGGCGCTTCTTTTCTGCAATGGTTTGCCGAGGAAGGCAAGCGTACCTACGGTGAAACCATTCCTAGCCCTTCGTCGAGCAAACGCCTTGCGACGATAAAGCAGCCTATCGGGATCGCCGCAGCAATCACCCCTTGGAATTTTCCTATCGCGATGATCACTCGTAAAGCGGCGCCAGCCCTAGCCGCGGGCTGCAGTTTTATCGTCAAGCCAGCAAATCAAACTCCCTTATCTGCTTACGCCACAGCCGAACTGGCTTATCAAGCAGGGTTACCAAAAGACCTACTCATTGTCATCAATCATCACTCTTCGGTCGTCATCGGTGATGCATTATGTGACCACCCAGATGTCAAAAAACTCTCATTCACCGGCTCAACCGAGGTCGGTAGCCAACTTCTGAAACAATGCGCTTCAACCCTTAAACGCACATCGATGGAGTTAGGGGGCAATGCACCTTTTATCGTATTTGATGATGCCGATATTGATGAAGCGGTTAAAGGGGCCATCGCCTCGAAGTTTCGCAATGCTGGGCAAACGTGTGTGTGTGCCAACCGTTTTTATGTGCACGATACTATTTATGATGTGTTTGTCGAAAAATTCACACAAGCCGTTGCAGAATTACGTATCGGCAATGGACTAGAACCGGATGTCACTATCGGCCCATTAATCGATGAACGCGCCAAGCAAGACGTACTGAGCTATATCGAGAATGCCGTCGCCCAAGGTGCAACCATCCACTACGGTGGTGACTCGCTGGAAGGACTTTTCGTCACCCCAACGATACTCACCAATGTCACTCAAGGTATGGATATCGTACAAACGGAGATATTTGGCCCTATTGCGCCAGTCATCCGCTTTAGCAATGATAAAGAACTCCTCACCCATGCCAATGACACTATTTATGGACTAGCCAGCTACTTTTACACGCAATCTATTCATTGTGCTTTGCACATTGCAGAACAACTTGAGTTTGGCATGGTCGGCATCAATGAAGGACTCATTTCTAATGAAGTGGCACCGTTTGGCGGGGTGAAACACTCCGGATTTGGACGTGAAGGTGCCAAGCAAGGCATTGAAGAATATATGAATGTAAAATACCTCTGCTTCGGTGGTTATTAATCAAGGAATGATACTGCTATGCACTCAACAAATAAGGAACCAACCATGACAAATGCACAATGGCAATCTCGCAAAGACCAAGTCGTCGCAAAAGGCATGTCAAACTTAGCCCCCATCTATGCAGCTAAAGCTCATAATGCCACGATTACTGATATTGAAGGCAACAACTACATCGACTTTGCGGCAGGTATCGCCGTAGTCAATACTGGACATTCCCATCCACAGATCATTGCTGCGGTTCAGAAGCAATTAGAAAACTTTAGCCATACATGCTCAACTGTCACCCCATATACTAGCTTTGTTGAGTTAGCGGAAAAAGTCGTTGAGGTTACACCGTGGCAATATGATAAAAAAGTCGCCTTTTTATCAACCGGTTCTGAAGCAGTAGAAAACGCAGTAAAAATAGCCCGAGCTTATACTGGCCGCTCAGGTACCATTGCATTTAAAGGGGGGTTCCACGGCCGTACCAACTTGTGTATGGGGCTTACCGGAAAAATGAAGCCTTACAAAATTGGCTTTGGCCCATTCCCGAATGAAATCTATCATCTGCCTTACCCGAATGCATACCACGGAGTTAGCGAAGAAGAGAGCCTAGCAGCCTTAGACGATCTGTTTAAATACGACATTGAACCAACACGCGTAGCCGCGCTAATTTTTGAACCCATTCAAGGCGAAGGTGGCTTCTATCAAGCGCCCGCATCATGGGCTCAAAAAATTCGTAAACTCTGCGATGAACATGGTATTGTTCTGATTTGTGATGAAATTCAGAGTGGATTTGCCCGTACTGGCAAGATGTTCGCCACAGAATATATTGGTATTGAACCAGATTTGATGACCATCGCCAAAGGACTTGGCGGCGGATTTCCGATTTCTGGCGTGGTCGGTAAAGCAGAGATCATGGATTCCGCCCATCCTGGGGGAATCGGAGGGACTTATGCAGGTTCCGCTTTAGGCTGCACAGCCGCACTGGAAGTCATTGATATCATCAAGAAAGAAAAGCTATGTGAAAAAGCACAACACGTGGGTCTATTGTTCAAAGAGCAGTTAGTCACTATGCAACAAGCGATTCCACATATCGGTGACATTCGTCAAGTCGGCGCCATGATTGCTATTGAACTCACCGATCCGCAAACCGGCGCACCATTACCAGAACTGACTCAATCCTTAGTGAAACACTGCCATGCTGCTGGGGTAATTTTGTTATCGTGTGGTGTGAAAGGCAACGTAATTCGCTTCCTTCCTCCTTTAACGATTGAATCTGAGCTTGTGGTAAAAGGTTTGAATATCATCCATACACAATTACAGGCTCTACTGAAATAACACGTTATGTATGGGCTTGGCACACAGCGGAGTCAAAGAATCACTCTTTCGGTGTGCCAGCCTTAATTCGGTCGAGTTCTCTCACTCATTTAAGCAACAGGGAATGTATGCTAAACCGATATATACATCTTGACCCATCAAATTCCGCAACACTACAAGATCAAATTAAAAGCGGGATAACTCGCGCGATTTTTGAAGGATTTGTCTCCAAAGACATCCCTCTTAGCTCTTCACGCCGTGTAGCACAGCAATTAAA
>JBQGON010000143.1:0-9022 GCA_052087065.1 Vibrio sp.
GACTTACCCCATCGAGAGTCCAATAAGGGTCGCGATACTCCAAGGTAATATTTTTCTGATAGTCATTCGTCGTGGCACTGACACTAACTCGATTACCGGTTCCCAAAAAGTTATCTTGTGTTAAGCCAACTTGGAAGCTCACACCTGATTCGGTCCCGTAACCCACACCAAAGTTCACACTGCCTGAGTTGGCTTCCTCAACGTTATAAACGATATCGACTTGATCAGCACTACCCGGAACACGCTGCGTTTTGACATTCACGGTTTTGAAGAACCCTAAACGATTCAGACGTGATTTCCCCGTCTCAACCGATTTTGAATTCAACCAACTGCCTTCCATCTGGCGCATTTCGCGGCGTAGCACTTCATCTTTGGTAATACTATTGCCGACAAAACGAATATCGCGTACGTACATCCGTTTACCCGGATCAATCTGCACCACTAAAGAGACTTGTTGTTTTTCATCATCGAATTTAGGAATTGTTCGGACTTTCGGGTAAGCGTATCCCGCCTCACCCAGTACTTTCTTGATGTTTTCTTCTAATGCTGTAACGGCAGCGCCGTTATAGGTGCTCCCCATTTTAAACTTGACCAGCGATTCAAATTTGTCTTTTTCACCGATCAGGTCGCCCTTAAATTCCACACTGTTAACCGTATAAGGTTTACCTTCATGCAAATTTAAAGTGATGTATACGCCTTTCTTATCAGGCGAAATAGACACCCCTGCGGATTCGACTTTGAACTTCAAATAACCACGGTTGAGATAAAAACTTTTGAGCTTCTCTAAGTCGCCTGATAGTACCTGTTTCTGGTATTTATCGCTGGACATGAAATTCCACCAAGACACGTCTGCATCTAAGTCGAATTTCGCGCGCAATGTATCATCAGAAAAAACATGGTTACCGAGGATATTGATCTGCTTAATCTTAGCGGAGACCCCTTCAGTAAAGACAAATTTCAGGTCAGCCCGATTACGTGGCAATGGCGTCACAACAGCTTTCACCGTCGCATTATATTTACCGACACTGTAATAAAAGTCTTCTAAGGCTTTTTCGATACTTCTTAACTTAGTTCGATCGAGCGACTCGCCCACTTGAATACCAGAGGCATCCAAGTTTTTTTGTAATTGCTCTTTCTTGACCGATTTATTACCGGAAAACGAAACACTGGCAATCGTTGGGCGTTCTTTGACTTGAACGACTAAGGTTGAGTCATCACGATACACTTTGACGTTTTCAAAGTTGCCAGAGGCATAGAGGGATTTAATAATATCGGAGATATCTTGAGAATCAACGCTGTCACCAACTCGTACCGGCATTTTAAGCAATGCAGCACCTAAAGCGACACGTTGTAATCCCTTAATCTGAATATCTTGAACAACAAAGTTTTCAGCACCATGTGCGGACATGCTTGTTGCGAGCAGTGTCGCGAGGAGAATCTTTTTCATCGCCATATTTGTTTGAGTTATTCCTTACTACAACCCTTGCCCAATGCGTAAAATCACAGGCGAGTAAAATCGTTAAATATTGCCACGGCCATTAAAGAAAAAATGATGGCGCCACCAATTCGATATCCCATTTCTTGAACTTTTTCAGAAACCGGTCGGCGAATAATCGCCTCAATCGCGAAGAACAGCAAGTGCCCTCCATCGAGCATTGGTAATGGGACTAAGTTTATAATGCCTAAATTAATACTAATCAGTGCCAAAAAGCCTAAAAAGTAGACCAAACCATAATCAGCGGTTGCCCCAGCCCCTTTTGCAATGGAGATTGGGCCACTTAAGTTATTCAAACCAACATCGCCGACTACGAGCTTTTTCAACATACTGGCTGTCAGGTGTATCACCTGCCCAGTTTTATTTATCGCCTTGCCAACCGATTCAATTACACCATATTGCAAATCAAAACGGTAATTGGCTGGCCATTGTGCAACTTTCGGTGAAATACCCGCAAACCCGATAACCTCACCATTCGCGACTTTTTTACGCTCGGGAACCAGTGTGATGCTAACTTCACGCCCATCACGCATGACGGTAACATCCAGTGGTTTACTCGGGTGCGATTGAATACTCTTCACCACTTGCTGCCAATCTTGCAGCTGAGAACCATCAATAGCGACCAAAGTATCACCCGGTTGTAGGCCTGCTTTTGCACCAGCGCCATTCCCAACGATATTCACAAGCGTTAAAGAAATACTAGGTCGGTAAGGTTTAAAACCTAACGCTCCCATAGCAGACTCTGATTCTGGGTTAAAGTTCCACGAAGATAAGTTGAAAGTTTTGTTTTCTTTCATGCCAATATCGTTCGGAGACGCAACCGTTAACGTTAATTGTTGATCGCCGATATGGGAGGCCAACTGCATATTAACGGCTTCCCAATCTGGCGTAGATACACCAGACACGGCAGTGATCTGCATACCAGACGTCAAGCCACCTTGAGCGGCAATCGAGTGTTGCTCCACACTACCAACAACCGGCTTCACAGACGGTGTACCAATCGTGAACACTAACCAATATGCAAAAATAGCAAAAAGAAAGTTAAACATGGGTCCGGCGCTCACAACCGCAACGCGCTGCCACAGAGACTTGTGATCAAAGGCTTGGTGTCGTTGGCTTTCAGGAACCGCTTCAACACGGCTATCGACCATTTTGACATACCCACCCAGCGGGATCATCGCGATGGTATAAACCGTGCCGTCTTTACCAACACGTTTCCATAATGCCTTGCCAAACCCTATAGAAAATGTCTCAACTTTAATACCACAACGGCGTGCCACCCAAAAATGACCAAATTCATGAACGGTCACCAAGATGCCTAACGCCACAATAAATGAGACTAAATTCCAAATGATGCCACTCATAGTAATTGCTCTTTTAATACTTGCTCGGCCAATCGTCGTGCCATTGTATCGACCTCGAGTAAGCTTTCCAAGTCATGAGAATGTAACGAACTATTGGCGGTGCAGACGCTCGACAATACCATGTTATTCAATCTACTAATGTCAGTAAATCGAATAGCACCTTTTAAAAATGCGTCAACAGCGACCTCGTTCGCAGCGTTCAAGGATGTTGTCGCATGTTGTCCTTCATAACAAGCATCAATTGCCAATTTGAGACATGGGTAACGCTGATAATCCACTTCCATAAAAGTCAATTCACTCAAGGTGGTAAAATCGAGCGGTTTTACTCCAGCTTGAATGCGATGAGGATAATTCATCGTTACGGAGATAGGCGTTGCCATCTCTGGCTCTCCCATCTGAGCTAATACGGAACCGTCACGGTATTGTACCATTGAATGGATGACCGATTGAGGGTGAATAACCACCTGCAGTTGCTCACGACGGGTATTAAACAGCCAGCGGGCTTCAATATATTCCAAGCCTTTATTCATCATGGTGGCGGAATCGACAGAGATTTTAGGTCCCATTGACCAGTTGGGATGCGCGATGGCTTGTTGTGGCGTGACGTTATCCAAGGTTGCGATATCGCTATAGCGAAAGGGACCGCCCGAGCCAGTCAACAAAATCGATGACACCCCGGCACTATCTAAATCACAACGACCCATGCGTGTTTGAATATCTTCGGGAAGGCACTGAAAAATAGCATTATGTTCACTATCGACGGGCAATAGCTCGGCACCGTACTGTTCGACAGCGTTAATAAATAGCTGCCCAGACATTACTAACGCTTCTTTATTGGCCAATAAAATACGTTTACCGGCCTTAACTGCGGCCATGGTAGGCATCAATCCAGCCGCGCCAACAATTGCCGCCATAACCGTGTCCACTTCATCCAAGGCGGCCACTTTGCACATCGCGTCTTCACCGTACAGCACTTCGGTGTTTGTCCCTGATTGCTTGACCAGCATTTGCAATTCGTTAGCCGCATCGGCAGTCGCCATCACCGCATATTTAGGTTGCCAGTGACGACACAACTGCAGCATTTTTTCGACGTTCTTTCCGGCAACCAAAGCAACAATGGAAAACTGTTCGGTGTTTTCAGCAACCACGTTTAACGTGCTATCACCAATCGAGCCAGTAGCTCCGAGAATCGTTAACTTACGCATAGTGAGACCATTATTAAGCCAAAAAGGGCAAGCCATGGCTTGCCCTCTAATTTAGAGAATGAAATATAGGAAAGCGAAGACAGGAAACGCCGAGGTTAAACTATCGATACGATCTAACACGCCGCCGTGCCCAGGAATGATATGACTGCTGTCTTTAATGTTTGAGACACGTTTGAACATACTTTCGACTAAATCACCGAGTACTGAAATGATTGCCGTACATAAAATAATTACGTACATCGCTAAATCTGAACTAAATTCGAGCTCAAATGCTTTCGCAAGTCCAGCGCCAACCAATACAGCTAAGATTAAACCGCCCGCTAACCCTTCAAGCGTTTTATTGGGGCTGACGGCCGGTGCCATTTTATGCTGACCAAAGTATTTACCTGAGAAGTACGCTCCGCTGTCGGCCGTCCAAACAATTAAGCAGACAAAAATAACCAGCTGTGCACCATGCCACATATCTACAGACATCGACTCTGCCCGTAAGAATACGATGCTCCAATAAAAAGGTAAGAGGGTTAATATACCAAAACTATGACGTAGCCAATGGCTATGTTCCCATCCGGGGCGAGAACGTGGATAAGTAATCGCAAGCAGACTGGCAATAATCCACCAGGCTGTCCCCAGTAATAAGATAGAATAATGGCGACTGGTTAACTCATTTAAGCTTGTCATTGTGGGCTGGACCCACCAAAAACTAAATCCACTGACAACCAAGGCAGGAATTAGAGCCAATACACGTGACTGGGGAGCATTTACAAATTGAGTCCACTCCCAAAATCCGATCAAAGTAATGGCTGCTAATGCAGGCATAAACCAAGCAAGGGGCAAATAAATAATGCCCAAAAGAACAAGAGGGGCAAGTATGAGCGCTGTAATAATTCTTTGCTTCAAACTTTCGATCCTATTTTATTTTCCATTAGCGCTTTAATTTGCTCACCAGTACAACCAAAACGGCGTTCACGATTCACAAACCAAGAAATAGCTTCAACTAAGCTATCCTCTCCAAACTCAGGCCAATAGATAGGGGTAAAATACATTTCTGCGTAAGCCATTTGCCAGAGCAGAAAGTTACTAATTCGACATTCACCACTGGTGCGGATAAGTAAATCCACATCGGGCAAATCAGACATCGCCACATGACGTCCAAGCATGTCTTCGGTGATATCTTCCGGTAAGAGTGTTCCTTGTGCGACTTGATGAGCCAAATGTTTTGTCGCTTGGGTAATATCCCATTTGCCACCATAATTGGCAGCAACATTTAATACCATTCCGGTATTATGCTTAGTCAAAGCTTCTGCTTGCGCAATTTTTTTTTGTAAACGTGGACTGAAACGAGATACATCCCCGACGATTTGTAATCGTAGGTTATTTTTGTGCATGCGTTTAACTTCAGACGACAGAACCGCAATAAACAGTTCCATCAATACGCCGACTTCCTCCTCAGGACGTCGCCAGTTTTCACTACTAAACGCAAACAAGGTAATCGCTTTGATTCCAAGTTTAGCCGCGGTGGAGATGGTATTGCGAACCGCATCAACGCCTTTTTTATGGCCAAAAACACGTGGTTTCCCTCGCTCTTTTGCCCAGCGGCCGTTGCCATCCATAATGATAGCAATATGTTGAGGTAGCACCTCAGGTGAGAGTTGTGAATCTAGCATTATTAATTATTATAGTATTTTGAAACCAAAGACGTATTGTCATAAGCAATAAACGCTGCACTGTAAGTACAGCGTTTATTATTCTATCGATAGCAGTAATGATAATTACACTTCCATCAATTCTGCTTCTTTTTTCGCAAGAATCTCGTCGACATTTTTAACCGCTGAATCGGTCATTTTTTGGATTTCTTCTTGTGCTTTACGATCTTCATCTTCAGAAATTTCTTTCTCTTTCAATAAGCCTTTCAGATCGCTGTTGGCATCACGGCGAATGTTACGAATCGCCACACGACCGCCTTCTGCTTCACCACGTACCATTTTTACTAAATCGCGACGACGCTCTTCCGTTAATGGCGGAAGTGGTACACGGATCACCGTACCCGCTGACATCGGGTTCAAACCCAGATCAGCTGTCATAATCGCTTTTTCTACTTTTGGCGTTAGCTCTTTATCAAACACAGTGATTGCCAATGTACGGGCATCTTCTGCGATAACGTTAGCGACTTGGGTCAATGGCGTTGGTGCACCATAGTACTCAACTGAAATGCCTGACAAAATGCTCGGGTGAGCACGGCCTGTACGCACTTTACTCAAATTATTTTTTAGCGCTTCTACGCTTTTATTCATGCGCTCTTGAGCGTCTTTTTTGATCTCATTAATCACGATATCACCTTAATATAGTTCGTCTCTAGAGTGATTTTACTTCAGCGCTGATTAGCGTACCTTCAGTTTCGCCCATAACAACACGGCGTAATGCACCTGGTTTGTTCATGTTGAAAACACGGATTGGCATTTGGTGATCGCGAGCAAGCGTAAATGCTGCTAAATCCATCACCTTCAGCTCTTTTTCAAGCACATCATTGTAAGCCAGCTTATCATAAAGCTTAGCGTCTGGGTTGGCTACTGGATCAGACTCGAACACACCGTCGACCTTAGTCGCTTTAAGAACAATGTCAGCTTCAATTTCAATACCACGTAAGCATGCCGCCGAATCAGTCGTAAAGAATGGGTTACCCGTACCAGCAGAGAAAATAACAACTCGACCATCACGTAATTGGCTGATTGCTTCTGCCCAGTTGTAATCATCACATACACCATTCAACGGAATAGCCGACATGACACGAGCATTTACATACGCACGATGCAATGCATCACGCATTGCCAAACCATTCATTACCGTAGCAAGCATGCCCATGTGGTCGCCGACCACGCGGTTCATACCGGCTTCTGCAAGCCCAGCGCCTCGGAATAAGTTACCACCACCGATAACAACCCCGACTTGAACGCCAAGTTCAACCAGTTCTTTGACTTCCTGTGCCATACGATCGAGTACGGCTGGATCTATACCAAAACCTTCAGAACCTTGCAGTGCTTCACCGCTAAGTTTTAACAAAATCCGCTGATATGCTGGTTTAGGGTTCGTTGTCATGGTCTTACCTTTCAAAAAGAGTGGTTAATTAACAGTCAGGAATTAATTCTAAAATAAATACTACGCCTTAAGAATCAATTCATGACGGCAAATTCCCTTTACGATAGTCGTGAAAAGACCGCAGCCTTGGCTACGGTCTTTCATTAGGCTAGATCGCTAGAATTAACCTTTTTGAGCTGCTGCAACTTCTTCTGCAAAGCTCATTTCTTCTTTCTTCTCGATACCTTCACCTACTTCTAGGCGAACGAAACCAGTTACTGTAACGCCAGCTTCTTTAAGCATGTCGCCAACAGTTTTCTTTGGTTCCATAATGAACGGCTGACCAGTTAGAGAAATTTCGCCAGTGAATTTCTTCATACGGCCAACAACCATTTTCTCTGCGATTTCCGCTGGTTTACCTTCGTTCATTGCAATTTCAACTTGAACTGCTTTTTCTTTCTCAACAACATCAGCAGGTACGTCTGATGGTTGTAGGTATTCTGGGCGAGAAGCCGCAACGTGCATAGCAACGTGACGTAGTGTTTCTTCATCACCTTCACCAGCAACAACAACACCGATTTTCTCACCGTGACGGTAAGAAGCCGTTTTCGCACCTTCTAGGTAAGAAACACGACGTACAGTTACGTTTTCGCCGATTTTAGCAACAAGCTCGATACGAACTTGTTCAAATTTCGCTTGTAGGTCTTCGATAGACATTTTTTCAGCAGCGGCAGCTTCTGCAACTTCATTAGCAAAGGCTTGGAAGTTACCATCTTTCGCTACGAAGTCAGTCTGACAGTTGATTTCAACAAGTGCAGCGAAACCTTCACCATCTTTAATGATGATAGTACCTTCAGCAGCAACGTTGCCCGCTTTTTTAGCCGCTTTAGCAGCACCGCTTTTACGCATGTCTTCGATCGCTTGTTCGATGTCGCCATCGGTAGCAACAAGCGCTTTTTTACATTCCATCATACCCGCGCCAGTACGGTCGCGAAGTTCTTTAACTAGAGCAGCAGTAACAGCCATTCTCTATTCCTCGGTTTAATTCTGGATTTGGTAAAAATTAGGGGCCAGTATTAAGGCCCCCAATGCTAACTATAACCTAGTTTACGTGGCCATTTAATGACACACCAAGCTAAGTATGACTAAGAGCCGTAATTATTCAGCTTCTACGAAGCCGTCTTTTTCAGCAACTTCTGCAACGTTTTGGTTGCGACCTTCATTCACTGCTTCAGCAGCAGCGTTTAGGTAAAGTTGTACTGAACGGATTGCGTCATCGTTACCAGGGATGATGTGGTCGATACCATCTGGGTTAGAGTTAGTATCAACAACAGCGATTACTGGGATGCCTAGGTTGTTTGCTTCTTTAACTGCAATGTGCTCGTGATCCGCATCGATTAGGAAGATAGCGTCAGGAAGACCATTCATGTTTTTGATACCGCCAAGAGACTTTTCAAGTTTCTCCATTTCGCGAGTACACATAAGAGCTTCTTTTTTAGTCAGCTTTTCGAAAGTACCGTCAGCAGATTGTGCTTCTAGGTCTTTTAGACGTTTGATTGACTGACGAACTGTTTTCCAGTTAGTCAGCATGCCGCCCAACCAACGGTTGTTCACGAAGTATTGGTCACATGCAATTGCAGCTTCTTTAACAGCTTCAGATGCAGCGCGTTTAGTACCAACGAAAAGAACTTTACCTTTTTTCTCGCCTAGCTTAGAAAGCTCAGCAAGTGCTTCGTTGAACATAGGTACAGTTTTTTCTAAGTTGATGATATGAACTTTGCTACGAGCGCCAAAGATGAACGGTTTCATTTTTGGGTTCCAGTAACGAGTCTGGTGACCGAAGTGAACACCAGCTTTAAGCATATCGCGCATTGATACAGTTGCCA
>JBQGON010000144.1:0-8823 GCA_052087065.1 Vibrio sp.
GATGGAAATTCAAATAAATTTAATAAAAAACAGTTATTTATTACTTTTTATTAAACTAATCGCTAATTTCATCTTGTTGATCGCAGTGCATTATAGAGGATTTTTTTTTGTGACGTAACACCAAAAGCAACCGTTTGCGTCATTTTTTTGCTGAATTTTGAAATTCGCCCATATTGGTGCTTTTTCAATCCCATTGCTCAATTGTGAAATGACAAGCCAAACATGCTCAATAAGTCAGCAATTGAGGCATAAAATTCACGCTTACATCGCGCTATCATCACTATTCACGGGGCTTGGCACAAAATCTTTGAGAAAATCACAAAAGTTTCAGTGAATTGGTATAATGGTTGAACATATCTGGCGTATTGGATTGTCAGAACTTTGCCAAATGAGCCGACTTTGCTATAAAGTCCATATTCGCTGCGAGAGATCTCAAATTCATGACAACGCTTTTCCCAGACACTTTGAAACGCTGCCTAGCTTTAATTATTTTTACCGTCATTTTATCCGGCTGCCAAATCGATTCCGAACCTAAAAGCGAATTGGATCAAATCCGCGAACGCGGCGTATTGCGCGTTGGGACATTAAACAATCAACTGTCTTATTACATTGGTCCCGATGGTCCAGCTGGGCTCGACTACGAACTCACCCGTGAATTTGCTCGGGAGCTTGGGGTTAAGCTAGAAATTAAACCGGCCTATCGTCTTGCTAACCTTTTCCCTGCCCTTAAAAATGGTGAAATTGATATTATTGCAGCGGGCTTAAGCCAATCTGAACAGCGCTTAAAGCATTATCGTGCGGGGCCTGCGTATTATTATGTGTCACAACAGTTAATCTATCAAAAAGGGGAGTGGCGACCACGTAACATCAAGCAGTTGATTGACCATCAAGCTCGGCTCGATGCTGGTAACAACAAAGCGTCACTCATCCATGTTGTTAAAGATACCCACTTTGAAAAGACATTAGAGGATATCCAACATCGTTATCCTAACTTTCACTTTAAGGTGGATAAAAGTAGTGACATTAATGATTTACTGCGCCAAGTGTCGAAAAGTGATGTCGCCTATACTGTCGCCGATTCCGTGCAAGTGTCGCTAGCGCAACGAGTCTACCCTGACCTCGCGGTCGCGTTTGAAATGACAGAAGACCAACCCATCTCATGGTTTATGCGCCGCTCCGACGATGAGAGTTTATACGCATTAATGATTGAATTTTTTGGTGATCTAAAACAGTCAGGTTACCTCGCCTCGATTGAAGAAAAGTACATCGGCCATATTGGAACATTCGACTATGTCGATACCCGCGCCTTTATTCGTGCTTTAGATAGTCGTTTGCCGAGATGGGCGCCACTCTTTAAAAAGTATTCAGGCGATTTTGATTGGCGCTTGATTGCGGCCGTGGCGTATCAAGAATCGCATTGGAACCCGCGAGCTAAATCCCCCACTGGGGTACGTGGCATGATGATGTTAACCCTACCGACAGCCCGCAGTGTGGGGGTGCGTAATCGCCTAAGCCCAGAGCAATCGATCCGTGGCGGCGTCAAATACCTCGATCGTATGGTCAGCCGGATTCCTGACTCGATATCGCACCATGAAAAAATTTGGTTTGCCCTCGCGTCATACAATGTCGGATATGGTCACATGATGGATGCGCGCCGCTTAACGCGCGAGCAAGGTGGGGATCCAAATTCATGGGGAGATGTAAAAGATCGCTTACCGCAATTACGTCAGAAAAAATACTTTTCTCATACCACATACGGTTACGCGCGGGGTGATGAAGCGCTCGCGTATGTGGAAAATATCCGCCGCTATTACCAAAGTATTGCTGGTCATGTAGAGCAACACCCGAGTATGTCAAGCGATAGCAACACCGATGATTTAAGAGTCATTAATGTGATGCCATTGTCACAAGACGATGCTGATGATACCGATACGGATGCAAACCAAGGTAGCGACACCTCATCAAGCGAAACTGTGAGCCAAACAGAGAAACCATCAGACTGATTTTACATCATCCAATTATCACTTGATCTTTCTACTAAAAAACCCTAAAACAGTAGGAAGTTCTCGTGATAACTAGGCTCAGAGCCTAATTGTGAGAACAAGCGATAACCGCAGATAATCTTTAGCTCAACTCAATATTTTATCGAACTGTCTTGCATGAAAACGCGTGCTTGAGGTGTTTGTTCACACAACAAACACCGCTTAAGTACATGGTATTTTCCGCAAACTTTTTGCAAACCAAACTTTTTGCAAACATAGTACAGTGGGTTGTTCTGCCAATAAGGCTGACCGAGCAGATCGCGCCACGATATAAATAACGTGAGATGAGATCACAATCATACTGGAATTAGACGTACAGGAGGTTGTTTTATGTTAAAACGTAAACAATCAAATTTATTCAAAAAACAGACTATTGCAGCAAACCGACGCCGCAGAATGCAAACGAATAACAAACGTAAAATCTTCGCGCGTCATCACTCTTATGTTCTGATGAGTTGTTAATCATCGTCATGCAAACATCACATTGTCGGTGTTTGCCTCCTCCCAAGCCAAGCAAATCTTCCCTTATATTAACTCCCTTCGCCATTGGCAGAGTGCTTGGCTAACGCCGCTTGCTCTTCTCGTTTTCGAGCTTTGATTTCTTGGCGGCGACGCTTAAAAAATGCTTGCAGCTGCGCGCGGCACTCATCGGCTAATAAGCCACAATCAATAGTTGCATAGTGATATCCAGCATCGTGATCAAATAAA
Source organism: Vibrio sp. (assembly GCA_052087065.1). Classification (GTDB taxonomy): domain Bacteria; phylum Pseudomonadota; class Gammaproteobacteria; order Enterobacterales; family Vibrionaceae; genus Vibrio. The sequence goes on from JBQGON010000144.1 coordinate 2,751, forward strand.
TTCAATACCGTCCCTGCTGCGCCCGCTTTTAAATCGCGAGCACCGAATACAATTCGCTTAACGCGACTGTGCAACAATGCGCCAGCACACATCGGACAAGGCTCTAATGTCACATATAAGGTTGTATCCAATAGACGATAATTATTGAGCACTTGACCTGCTTTGCGAATCACTTGAATTTCTGCATGCGCGGTTGCGTCGTGATCGCCAATCGAACGGTTCCACCCTTCAGCAATGATCGCGCCGTCTTTGACCAATACCGCTCCTACAGGCACTTCCCCAGCAAGTTCTGCTTGATGAGCCAGTTCCATCGCACGTTGCATATACATGTGGTCTTGTTGGCTAAATATTACTTGAGAGTCAGTCATACCTAAAAATATCTCGATAATTGGGGAGGCGAATTATAAACCATTTGCAGCCAAGCTACACCTCCAGATGCTCAGCAAGATAATCAATCAGTAAGCGAACTTTGGGCGATAACAACCGGTTTTCCGGATACAATGCCCACACACCTTCGCGGTCGGTTTTCGAACCATCAAGCACTTCCACCAGCTCGCCCGAGCTTAAATAAGGCCTGACGTAGTAATCCGGTAATTGCACCAATCCCATGCCCTTTAAGGCCGCATTAAGTAAAGCAAATCCACTATTACACGATAAGCGACCATTAACTTTTATGGTACGAGCGCTCCCGCCCACCTTAAATCGCCAATGGTCGTGAGTTCCGACTAAGCACTGATGGTGTTGCAGTTCTGATAATGTATGCGGGACGCCCATACGCCCTAAGTATTCCGGTGTGGCGCAGACATACAATTGGCGCTCACACAACTTACGCGCAATAAAGCTAGAGTCGTCAAGCTGCCCTAAGCGAATCGCAACATCAATATGTTCAGCCACTAAATCTAGCTTACGATTAGTCAGTACTAACTCAAGTTCTAACTCTGGGTAAAGTTGTAGGAAGTCTTGTAATAACAACGCAATCTTCCACTCACCAAACGTGACTGGAGCGGTTACTTTCACCTTACCTTTAGGCGTTGCTTGCATTTGTGTGACCGCTAATTCGGCTTCAGCTAATCCCTCAACCAGTGAACGGCAATGCTGATAATACAATTGCCCAGCTTCAGTCAACGAGACTCGCCGCGTGGTTCTTAGCAACAGTTTGACACCGAGACGCTGCTCTAATGCATTGACACGTCTACTAATATTCGCCACTGAGGTAGATTGACGCAGCGCAGCCTGAGTAAAGCTTCCAGTATCGGCCACGGTGACAAATTCATGCACCCCTTCCCAATTTGCCATATATTTATTATTACAATTTTGTAAAAGTTATTCTTATTTTGCCCTAATTATCTTTAAAATGAAATCCACTATACTTTCCAACTATTGTGAAAGCCGATTAAGTCCCTATTACTTCATAAGGAAAACATCAATGTCTCAGGATAAATTTATTAAATCTCGCGCCGCCGTTGCATGGGGTCCAAATCAGCCACTGAAGATGGAAGAAGTGGATGTTATGTTGCCACGTAAAGGCGAAGTATTAGTGAAAATCGTCGCGACGGGTGTTTGTCATACTGATGCGTTTACCCTTTCAGGTGAAGATCCAGAAGGTGTTTTCCCAGCAATTCTTGGCCATGAAGGTGGCGGTATTGTTGAAATGGTCGGTGAAGGTGTCACTCACGTTGCAGTCGGCGATCACGTTATCCCACTTTACACGGCTGAATGTGGTGAATGTAAAATGTGTCTTTCTGGCAAAACCAACCTGTGTTCAGCGGTGCGCGCGACACAAGGTAAAGGATTAATGCCAGACGGTACCACTCGTTTTTATAAAGACGGTGAGCCTATCTTCCACTACATGGGCTGCTCAACCTTCTCTGAATACACGGTACTCCCAGAAATTTCACTGGCGAAAGTCAGTAAAGAAGCACCGCTAGAAGAAGTGTGCTTACTGGGTTGTGGCGTAACAACCGGTATGGGCGCAGTCACCAAAACCGCAAACGTACAAAAAGGTGACAACGTGGCGATCTTTGGTCTGGGCGGCATTGGCCTGTCTGCCATCATCGGCGCACGTATGGCTGGTGCCAAACAAATCATTGGTATTGATATCAATGAGCGTAAATTTGAACTTGCCAAAAAACTCGGGGCGACTGATTGCATCAACCCACAAAAATTCGATAAACCTATCCAAGATGTCATCGTCGAAATGACCGATGGCGGTGTTGAATACTCATTCGAATGTATCGGTAACGTCGATGTCATGCGTCAAGCTCTAGAATGTTGCCACAAAGGCTGGGGCGAATCGGTCATTATTGGGGTGGCTGGACACGGTAAAGAAATTTCCACTCGTCCTTTCCAACTAGTGACTGGTCGTGTATGGCGTGGCTCCGCATTCGGCGGCGTTAAAGGCCGTTCTGAACTTCCAGAAATCGTTGAACGTTATATGGCAGGTGAATTCGGCTTACAAGAATTCATTACCCATACAATGAAACTAGAAGACATCAACGAAGCCTTTGAACTCATGCATAAAGGCGAAAGCATTCGTTCTGTTGTCCACTTTTAATCGTGCACATCATGGCGGCGCTACGTGCGCCGTCTGAGGAATTATCATGGATTTGACTAATGTAAGCCAAGCCAAAGTCTGCGACGGTTGGCACAAGCAATATCAGCATACGTCCTCAGTATTACACTGCGATATGCGTTTTGCTATTTTTCTTCCACCATCAGCATCAGCAGCAAGTCCAGTCCCTGTTTTATACTGGTTGTCGGGCTTAACCTGTACGGATGAAAACTTCATGCAAAAAGCAGCCGCTTTCCAGAAGGCGGCAGAGCTAGGTATTGCCATTGTGGCGCCTGATACCAGTCCTCGGGGTGAATCGGTTCCTGATGATGCAGACAAAAGTTATGACTTTGGTCTTGGTGCTGGTTTCTACCTTAATGCCACACAAGAGCCGTGGAAAACGCATTACCAAATGTACTCGTACATTGTTGATGAGTTACCTAGCCTTATTGAAGCGAACTTTCCGGTCACCAACCAGCGTTCGATTGCTGGTCATAGTATGGGCGGACATGGCGCATTAACCATTGGTATTAAAAACCCTGATAAGTACGCCTCAATCTCGGCCTTTAGCCCTATTTGTCATCCAAGCGTTGTTCCTTGGGGAGAAAAAGCTTTTCGCCACTATTTAGGTGAAGATAAGACAACTTGGCAAGAGTACGATGCCGTTGAGCTTATCAAAGCCAATAACGTCAGCACTCCGATCCTTGTCGATCAAGGGGATGCAGATGGATTTTTAGACGAGCAACTAAAACCCGACGCGTTGCAACAAGTAGCGCATGACAATAACGTCCCACTAGAATTGCGAATGCAATCTAGTTACGACCACAGTTACTTTTTTATTCAAACCTTTATCAACGAGCATTTGGCGTTCCATGCCTGCCAACTGTTCAAGGATTAATTGACGGTTTGTTTTTTCGCCTGCTTGGTCTAAGCAGGCTTTTTTTTATCTTCAATTCAGGCCGCCGGATACTTGATTGGCCATCATATCGACCCCGAAGCGACTATAAACCATATTAAATTGCAGCGAGTGTGGCAGCTTTTGCGCATCTTGCCAATCTACGTCAAGCTGCACGACATAACAATCTTGCCCGAGCGGCAGCGTCATTTTCCAGTGCAGGAAAAACACGCCTTGTTGTTGTCCCCCATCTTGCCATTGCTCGGCAAACTTAGTCCCCTGCGTCAACGCTTGTTGGCGCCATCGGGTTAGTTGTACGCTAGCAAGTTGCTCTGCATTCTGCCACTGAGCCGCGAGCTGAGATTGCGCTTTCATTTGCTGGTGTAAGCTCAGTAACCCCAGCGTCGCGGTGGAGATTAACATCATGACGATCAGCACTTCTAGTAACGTCACACCCTCACATTGCCGGCGATGATCATTCATAATAACTGCCAGCTAATCGGTACACTCCCTTCGCCTTAAGTATCACACTGCTAAGAGCTTGCTGTTGACCAGACTGACTTTTAATCGACCATCGTGACGAGTCATAACCGAGCGAAATACTACTGCCCGTTAACGACTCACACCGCGTGATGTCAGTTGATGAAATGCCTTCAAACACTAGAGCAGTGTCAGCGGTATCGTCTCGAGAGCGCTGCAGTATTGGCGTTATGATACATTCAATCCCCGCCCTTGCCTGCCAACGGTGTTGGCTCGCCGTTACTGACGTTTTTACCTGCTGAATGTGGTACCACAGCGCACGATAATGCGCCAAGCTCACTAACAGCATCAATCCTAGAATGACAATCACCATCAGCAGCAATGCCGCACCTTGTGGTTGTACTTTTCTCATCCTTGGCCACCATTGATCACTAACCGAGTGAGCGATTGTGTATCAGATCGCCGCTCGCTTGCCTCCTTAATGGTAAGCGTAAGGCCCACTTGCTGTATTACAGCCCCGGCCTGTGAGCGATAAATCTGTGTGGTGACTTGCCAATCCGTCATTTCATATCGCTCTGCATCCAAAACACGGTAACAAGGCGAAGAACGGGTCGAGCGCCTAACATCACTGAAGGCGAGCGGGATAGACGATAGGTGTTCACACAATAGAAGTTGCTGACTGGACGCTTGATAGCGATAAACCAGATGTACATAGTCCTGGCTCGATTGTGTTTGAGGTAACTGATAAATCATACCTAGCTCATCACCATTCGGCGCAACCTCAACACTGCGTTGTGAATGTAAAAATGTCGCGGCATGCCCGGTATCTCGTTGATAACCCGCACGTCCTAACTCTTGACTGATCGCTGACAAAATCGCCTGTGTTTGCTGGTGAAGTTGCAATTGGCGTTGCTGATGCCCAGTGCTGCGCTCTAACTGAACGAAAAGAGCGCCAAGGCTAGCCATCACCGCGCTACCTAATGCCAACGCAACCATAAGCTCAAGTAAGGTAAAACCTTGGCAACTAGCACGCCGGATAAACACGGCTGTCCTCCTGGGCGCAAACGCGAATTCTTCCCGTCGCGTAGGATGTAACAACGCGTAGACGCTGTCTTCCCTGACGATCAGTAATGCGAATATGGCCATTACTAAGTTTGTGACGAAAACCATCCAGCCATAATTGCTGCTTTGTATAATGCATCGACACATCCATGCCATTAAACAGTTCGCCTTCCAACACCAGCAGCGGAGCGGCGGCCACCGGAGGTGACTGAACCACAACGGTGAGTTGCCAAGCCGTCGCCTCAAGTGTGCGAGTTACCCGCTTTCTGATCACTAAATCTTGATGGCGCTGGTTCGCAAGCTGCTGTGCTGACGAAACAAACAGCACTAACTCATCGGCGAGCGCGGAGGCGCTCAAGGATTGCTGACTTTGCTGCAAAGATGGCACACACAGGCTTAACGTCCCACCAATAATGGCTAACACTATCACCAGTTCAATCAATGTCATTCCGCGAGGCAACTCCCGAAAAATGCGCATAGCCCTTCCCTCAAACTCGGTAAAGTAATGAGCATATCAAGCCAAAGGCGTGGTTCGCCGAGTCATTTAGAGAGGTGGGAAATGCATCGAAATATAAAACGTCAACATGCTTACCGTCATCATCACGGTATGACATTGATCGAAGTTATGATCGTAATGGGTCTGTTAGGTATTATCAGCGCGCTGGCTTACCCAGCTTATAACGACCATCTGCTAAACAGTCATCGCCGCCAAGCGCTCATCGACATGGCTAGAATTCAATTATATATTGATGGGCAATCGTCTGCCTCACAAGCGATTGCGACCATTACCGACAATGGTCAATGCAGCACGTTTTGCAATACACCGCGCAATCTTTACCACATTCACATCTCACAACAAGCGCACACCTACTCGATTATCGCCAAACCACAAGGTCATCAGCAACAAGATACGTGTCGCTCCCATGATTATAAATCGCTCACCTTACGCAGTAACGGAGAGCATCAACCGCAAAACTGCTGGTAACACAAGACTCATCGCCACCAATACAAGAGCCATAAAAAAACCAACGCCTAGGCGTTGGTTTTCATGTTATCGCGACTTAAATCGGCTTAGCTGGTGAGAT
>JBQGON010000145.1:0-8774 GCA_052087065.1 Vibrio sp.
CACGACGCAGGCCTCACAGCAAAAAGCACTAAAGTCGATGTCTGAGTTATTGGAAGACAATAATCAAAATCTTAATGACGCATTGAAACAATTGAAAGAAACGCAGGTTCAGTTACTCCAATCAGAAAAATTGGCATCGATCGGGCAGTTGTCGGCGGGGATTGCACATGAAATTAATAACCCGATTGGTTTCATTACTTCCAACGTCCAAACTCTGCAAGATTATTTTAGTAAAATCGTTCATTACTTTTCGGACGTCGAAAAAGTGCTGCAAGCCAATGTGAATGAGCAAGTGGTGCAAGACATTCAAAAAAGCAAAGCGAATTACCAACTGGATTTTATCTTAGAAGACGATGAAGATTTGATCAAAGAGTCGCTTGAGGGCGCGGATCGCGTGGTGTCTATTGTTAAAAACCTCAAAGATTTCTCCCATCTTGATAATGCTGAGTGGAATCACGCTAATTTAGTTCAGGGCATGGAGTCGACGCTGAAAATTATCAACAATGAAATTAAATACAGCATCGAAGTTGAACGTCAATACGATGAGGATTTTCCTTTAGTGCTGTGCCAGCCCATGCAACTTAACCAAGTATTTCTTAATATTTTAGTCAATGCTAGCCAAGCGATTGATGGCGATGGAAAAATAATCGTTAACATGCAACGAAAGGGTGACGATTGGGTGAGTATTGCCATTTGTGATACGGGGTGTGGTATACCTGAAGAAAAGTTAAATCGTATTTTTGAACCGTTTTTTACAACCAAACCGGTTGGTTCTGGAACTGGACTCGGCTTGTCAGTTTCCTATGGCATTGTCAATGCGCATAAAGGAAGTATTGATGTCACCAGCAAAGAAGGCGAAGGAACCTGTTTTACCATTCTACTCCCAACGGAAGGGCCGAAGAGTATCCTTGAATCTTCTCAAGAATAGTGGGGTAAGCTGATGTATTACGGAAAAATTTTATTAGTCGATGATGAGCTTCCAATACTCAAGTCTTTGATTCGGACCTTGCGTATGGAGTTTGCAGAAATCTATAGCACAACGCATGTTGAAGAAGCGATAGAGATCGTTAAAAACCAGCGCATTAGTTTGGTAATTTCTGATTTTCGCATGCCGAAAATGAACGGTGTTGAACTGCTCATGAAGTTGAAAGCGATCAATCCACAGCTATCGACCATTATGTTATCGGGACAAGCAGAACTTAGTGATGTCAGTCGAGCATTGAATGTGGGCGCTGTGCACAAATTCATTACCAAACCGTGGGATTCGGTAGAGCTCATAAAAGAAATTCATGATGCATTAGACAGTCAAGCCGATTTTACTCATCAAGATATATTGACTCAGTGTCAATCTCCCAATCGTCTCAATGAACAATTAAAGCGTCGAGCCGATGCGCATAATCATCTTCCCATGTTGCTGTTGACGATAGATTTACGCAATACGGCGACGCTGAATACAACCTATGGTGTCACCGCAGTGAATACGGCCATTGAGGACATTGCGGCGCAGCTTAAACAGCAGGTATCGTTAGAGATTTATCGTGATGAAGACAAATTTTTCATTGTATTAGACTGTGCTGCCGACAGTATTCACTTGTTCACTGACGTGATCAACCAAGTAAATCGCGCTTGGCAAAACTTCGCGCAGCCAGATTCTCCGTATGGGTTCAATCTATACATCAGTGAATTTAAAAGTTGGGAGTCACTCAGTTCTGAGGCGGTTAATGATCGCAAGTGTTATTTAGAAGCGATTGGTCAATCTAAATATTTATGGCAAGGGTATGAAGACGAAGAAAAATCCGAATTAAAGCATTTGGTGTACCTACTACTGAATCATGACTTGCAACCTTTTGTGGCTTTCTTTCAACCGCAAATCAATGTTGAAACCAATACCATTGATGGTGGTGAGGCGTTGGTACGCCGTCAGAATGAATTCGGCCGCTATGAAGCGCCCATGACATTTATTCCGATACTCACCAAATACAATTTCATTGATGACATGACCTTATCGATTTTTGAACAGACCGTAACGCTCCTCGAGCAACTTGAAGAAGAGGGGCATGCCAATATTCGTTGTGCCATTAATGTCGTCGCGAACCAAGTGGAAAAGGGCATTATTTGTCATTTCTTAGAACGGATCGCGAAACAAAACCCTAAGGCATTATTACGATTGGACATCGAAATGACCGATACGCAATTGGTGCAGAGTTTCGATAAAGTTCGAGTTGAGATGAAAAAGCTGTCCGAATTTGGCGTCCGGCTTGCTATCGATGACTTTGGGACCGGTTTTTCGGGGTTCGAAATGATTTGTGAATTACCGTTTGATGTTCTGAAAGTGGATGGGAGATTTATTCAAGCTCTCGGTAAATCTGCTGCGGATAATGCGATTTTCAACTCGATAGTTGAAAGTGCTAAGTCACTGAATATGTCAGTGATAGCGGAATGTGTGGAAGATGATACCCAGCTAGAAATATTACGTGAGCACGGGTGTCAGCATGTTCAAGGGTATTTGTTTAGTCCGCCATTACCAAAAGACGCGTTTATCAAATACGTTAAGGACTATCAGCAACAGGAGAGGACATGATGACCGACTCAGCACATACACCACCGGATCCATCTGAAGTATCGCCGAGCGACGATGTGAGTGAGACGCTGGATACGTCGAATGTTGACTCGTCGCGGTTATCGCTCCTTCTTTTGGATGATGAAGCCGATATTGTCAAAACACTGACGCGAGTTTTGCGTCTTGATTACGATGTCGTGTCGTTTAATGAAGGCGAAGATGCTCTGGAATATTTAAATGATAATCCTGTCGCGATTATTATTTCTGATATGCGTATGCCACATATGGACGGGGCAAAATTTCTGTCGATTGCCAAAGAAATTTGCCCTGGCTCTGTGCGGATTCTGTTGACGGGATATAGTGATATGGAATCCACTATTCGGGCGGTCAATGAAGGGGGGATTCATACTTACTTATCAAAACCGTGGGATAATCAATCATTGAAGTTGACGGTTGCGAAAGCGGCAGAATTTTATGTGTTACGTAAGCAGCACGATCAGTTATTGGTGACCCTCGAAGAAAAGAATCTTGAGCTAAAAAGTTTCAATCAGCGTTTAGAAGAAAAGGTTTTGCAGCGTACGCAAGCGCTAAAAGAAGCGAATAGTTCGTTGGAAAAAGTACTGAAAGCACGAAACCAAACATTCAATGATATTTTGGCAACGTTAAAAGCGATCATTGAGTTTAGTAGTGGTATGCCCGCAAATCACAGTGAACGGGTTGCTGAGCAATCTAAGTTCGTGTCAAAGCAATTGGGCTTATCGGATGCGGAGATAAACCAAGTATATCTGTGTGCGTTGTTACATGAGATTGGTTTAGCCGCTCGCAAAGATAGTAAGCCGACTTTAATGAAACGCAATGCCGGTATTCCGAGCACGCCTGATGCGAACTCGGTACTCGGTGCGGAAATTGTCGGCCGAATCAAACGCTTTGCTCCTTTGATGTCTGTGATTAAGCATCAAGACGAAAACTATAACGGTACGGGTGGGCCTTCTCATTTGAAAGGTGAAGATATCCCGATCGGATCGCGTATTATTCGAGTACTTAAAAACTATGATTATTTCGTTGCGGCTGAAAACAACCGTAATCGTATGACCGCGTCCAGTGCTCGCCGTTTTTTGAGTGATTACAGTGGCGTATTATACGATCCGAAAGTGGTGAAAGCGTTTTTAGCTGTTATGAGTAATGTTGATCAATCTGATGGCCTTGAACGGTGCGTGAGTGTCAATGAAGTGCAAGTTGGGACCGTAGTTAAACGTGATGTGTACTTATCGAATGGCAGTTTAATGTTGACGGCAGGACAAGAAATCAGTGAAAGTCTGTTAGAAAAACTGAAAAGAATCGAAAAGGATACACAATACCCTCTTGCCATCTTTATCTGATGGTCACCGAATTTGGTCTAGTCACTTAACTCGTCGGGAGTGTCAGCGTTACCTCTGCGCCCGACGACCAATTCTTGATTTCTATTTTTCCTCTCAGGTGCTTAATAATATCGTATGCGTACGTTAATCCTAACCCCATGCCTTCACCAACGGGCAGTGTGGTATAGAACGGGTCAAACATATGTTTCACGTTGAGATCGGACAACCCAGGACCGGTATCTTTTATCGACAGGACGATATGTTGATCAAATACTTGAGAGGATACAATGACTTGCTTTTTTCCATCAGGCCCTTGCTGACAAGCCTGAAAGGCATTTTGTAGAATCTCTTTGAGTAAGCGGTCGAGTTCGTTGGGGATCCCGAGTATACGAGGGAGTAAGTGTAACTTAGGTGATAACACTAACTCGATTGAATCATCTTTATGAGTGTGATCGATTGCTCGGTCCAAACTAGGATAAATATCAATGGGTTCAATGCCATCACGATTGTTATTACGCTCATTGGAATAATATTGTAATGCCGTCACGATGCTATGAATCCGATCAATACATTTGATTGAATCGGTAATTGAATCGAGTATGTCTTCATCAATAAAGTTGAAATCGTTGAGTTTTAGCCAATGATTCAGCGCTTGCGTATGTTGGCTGTCAACATATTGGTCAAGTAACGCTTGTTGGCGCGCAAAGCGTTCTTTATACAGTTCAATATAGCTCTGACAAACGGTTAAATTTCCACTAATCACGCCCGCAGGATTATTGATTTCATGAGCAAAGCCCGAAGCCATGATCCCGAGGGAAGCCATTTTTTCACTTTCAATCAATTGATGTTGTGTTGTGATTAAGTCGTCATTTGCGGTTGAGAGCTGTTGATTGACCTCAAGAAATTGCGCAGTTCTTGCTTTGACTTTTTCTTCTAGTGAATTATTCACCTCCTGTAATTGAGATTGATAATGGGCGTTTTGTTCGGTGGTGTTTTTTAGCTGAGTCACCATTTGATTAAAGGCGAGTGTTAATTTCGATACCTCATCATTGCCTTGTTGAGTGAGGGACACATCTAAGTCGCCTTGTGCAATTTTTGTGGTCGCGGCACTGAGTTTTGCTAATCGTTTGGTGAGGAAGTGGCCCAATATATACGAGAAGATAGCGACGAGGCCAATATCTAAAGCGACAATGATGACGGCCCATTTCGCTGACTTTGCGATGGTTTGGTCGATCTCCGCCATGCTGAATCCTACCCAGATAGTGCCGAACGTGACACCAGACTCTTCAATCCGGCGTGAGACATCGTAGACTGAATCCGTCACCGCTTCCGCATTGGCTTCTAGCATTCCGGGAGTAAAGCGGCTGGGGAATTTGCCATCTTCTGCTAGAATTGTGCCTGAGTTATTTAACACCGCGATGTATTTGATGCCTTTATCTTTCGCCAGCGTTTCTGTGTATTGATTTAATGTGGCTAAATCTGAGCTCAATACTGGCGTGGTAATCGCGCGACTGTAAAGATCCAATGTGGAAGATACACGCTGCTCCATTCCGTCATAGCTAATTTGATATAGATAACACAATGTTATCGTGACTAATATGGATAGAGCGACTATCTCGATTAGTGCGATACCGACTATGGTTTTAAAACGTAAAGACAATGATTTCATAGCCATCAATATAATTGAATTCCAGGCAAGTGAGTTGACGAGGAGTGACGAATAGAACCCCAATCACTATGTTGTGCCGATATTAAAGGAGAAAGACCCAATGCTTTTAATTGGGAGAGTCCTTGTGCGGTATTAGACAGTTGCAATAATGCATTCTGCACGGATGTCACGGTGGTAGCTGATAAACCGGTATTATGGGCAAAGACGTAAGTGGGATAGTCACGACTGATCCACAATACGCGTAAATTCTCTTTGAGCATCATTGATGACTGTTCCCACGTGTGTTGTATGCCAGCACCCGCGGGATAAAAACCTTTCAGAACATTTAAATATACCGACTCATCTGAAGAAACATAGCGTGAATAGAATGAAATCCCCGAGTTTTTCAGTTCACGCTGCATGATCCATGTGGCTGCAGAGCGTTTTGAAGAGGGAAAGGCGAGTGTCATGTATTTTAAATCAGCAAGAGTATGAATATCACTATCTTTATTGACCACAATCAGACCATTGATAGGGGTATCGGATGCTTTAACAAAGGCTCGGTACGGGCTGTTTTTCGGGAGGCTGGTGTATTGAAATGGTGTCATGAAGGCAACGTCATAGTCCCCCAGCACTAAATGTTGTTCAAACGTTGGAACGTCTTTTGCTGTCCGAAACTGGATATCGAGTGATGTCACTGACGCCAAGTCATTAAGAACGGGACTCCATTTATGAGCTAAATCAACAGCAGATTGTTGCGGCACAATACCAAATGTAATTGGCTGAGCCCACCCATAACGGCATAGTAGGAGTGTTAGGCACATAATGCACAACGTCTGTTTCATTGAGTACTCCCATTCGGCTGAAAAATACGGTTACTATGGCAACAACAGTTAGGGGATAGCATTAAGCATACTGTAGTTTGAGTTTTTGGCTCGTGATTCAGTTAAGGTTATGCCTATTTTTTCATAAAATGGATCACTGATACTAAATTACAGTTTTGTCATTTCAGTGTAGTAAAAATAAGTAATAACGTTTGATAAAATAAGAAAAACGATTGAACTTGGATGTGCTGCCCAAAAAGCGACCCGCTATCATCACTTTCATAGTGTTACCATAGTTTGATAATAGACGCTCTAATCGAAGTGTGTAAAAAGGATCACAGATGCATCGGTCAAATCACGATAATTGTAGGGTTCATGTTAGCCTAGTACCGAAAAGCTGTATGACCCGCTACCGGGGGTCAATCTGTCGTATTTTGTAAAAAAACGACGAAAGTAGAGATTGAAAGGAGTACATTGCATGTCCGTTAAAGCGATTGCGGTCGACATGGACGGAACGTTTTTGAATTCATATCATGATTATGATCGAGAGCGCTTTCGTGATTTATATCAGAGCTTAACCAAACAAGGCATTGAGTTCATTGTGGCAAGTGGTAATCAATATTATCAACTGGCCAGCTACTTTCCTGAAATTCGCGATGAGATTTCTTATGTCGCTGAAAACGGCGCACTCATTTATCTCCATGGGCAGGAGCTGTTTCATGGTGAGATGAGTGAGAATGCATTAACCAAAGTGTACGATCTTTTGGATGCAGATGAGTCGATTGAATATGTTGCTTGTGGCCTGAATAGCGCCTACATGTGCCCTCGTATTTCCCAAACTTTTGCCGATATTGCGAAAAATCACTATCAACGCTTAGAGCGAGTTGAGCAGGTTCGTCAAGTGGATGATGTTATCTTTAAGTTCTCCATCAAAACCACCGTCGAGCACGCTGAAGTGCTGGTGGTTGAGCTTGCTGAACAATTAGGTGATGTTGTGCATACCGTTACCAGTGGGTTTGGCTTCATTGATTTAATTATTCCTGGGTTACATAAAGCCAATGGTTTACAAAAAGTGTTGGATAAGATGGGGATCTCCCCGCAAGAGTGCGTCGCGATTGGAGACAGTCTCAATGACAAAGAAATGCTGGAACTTGTTGGCTACTCAGTTGCAATGAGCAATGCCAACGACACAGTTAAATCTGTCAGCCGATTTGGCACCGAGTCTAATGATGAATCTGGTGCCCAAAATGTGATTGAACGGGTATTACAACAAACGCCGCCGTTTGTCTGAGGTATTGTACCAGTGAAGTAATACGGCGACCCCGCCAATAGAACGAATGAACGATACCACCCAAGCGGGTGGTATTTTTGTTTCTCTGCGTTGCTTTGCATTTTCCTATGGCGATACGCTTGGCGTGTTTTTTGTGCAACGTGTTTCGCAAAGTGTTATCTGTATCAATTTTATGCAGTTTATCGCTGAATTACTCGGATGCTTGCGGATGAATGGCATATGCTTTTTATGATCATATCTGCATTACTAACTCTTTGTTTTAACGAGTTCTAATACGCATAGTTAACTTTTATCGCTTTTTGATGTGTACAAGAGTGATGAAAGAGCAGTCTAGAGGGGATCATAGTGAAAAATCGGTTACGTCGAAGTGTCATTGGAGTATTGAGTCTCTGGGGAGTGATGTCAGGTAGTACGGCTTATGCAGAAAGTGAAACGCTTTATCAAGTTGGCGATACTCTACAATGGGCCATTCCTGTCGGCGCGGGGTTTATTGCGGCGGGTAAGCTTGATGGCGAAGGGTTGGGGCAGTTAGTGGAAGGGGCTTTGTGGACGTCAGTGGCGACGCATGTTTTAAAAGTAGAAATCAATGCGACGCGTCCGAATGGCCATGATTATAGTATGCCATCCGCGCATACCTCAGGCGCTGCACAAGGCGCTGCATTCTTGCAATTTCGATACGGTTGGCGCTATGGCGTCCCCGCTTATATGTTAACTGGTTTGGTTGGCTACTCACGCGTCGATAACGACTATCACTATTGGCGAGATGTTGTCGCAGGCGCGGCCTTAGCGACCACTATCCAATATCTTATCACTGAACAAGGGGTGAGCGTGCAGAACTTGGCGATCACACCGATGATTAGTGATGAACATTTTGGTGTCTACGCATCGATGAAATTTTAATGTTCAGTGTACAGTCTAGTTAGAAATCGATACCACAAGGAGATTGGTTTATGAAGGCTCGATTTTATGTTTTAGCATTGGCACTTGGCGTGTCATTTCCTAGCATGGCGGATCCTTGGTTCTATGGAGGTGCTAGTGCTGGGGTGTCTGAGTATAAACATGACAATGCACTCTCACATACCTTTTATGTTGG
>JBQGON010000146.1:0-8724 GCA_052087065.1 Vibrio sp.
ACTCTCGATGGGGTAAGTCTTGGTGGTAAAGTTTTCCTCAATAAATTTGAAGCCTCTGATGCTGGCATCGTGGATTACGATAATACCAGTTATGGCGGTAAATTAACTTGGGGCTTTCCATTCGATGAACTTAACCGTTTTGAATTTGGTGTAGGCTATACACATAACAAAATCGGTAACTTAAGACCGTATGTGCAAGTCGAACAGTTCTTACAGTCTCAAAAAAGTAACTTGACCAGCGATGGCAGTTTAGAGACAGATGATTTTGATGTCAGCTTGACGTGGATTCGTAATAACCTGAACAAAGGGTATTTCCCGACTGAAGGTAATTACCAGCGCGCCTATTATGACATGACTGTACCTGGCTCTGATGCGTTGTACTACAAGATGCAATATGACGTGCGTCAGTACTTCCCATTAACAGAAAAGCAAGATTATACCTTGCTTCTGCGTGGACGCTTAGGCTACGGCAACGGTTATGGTAAGACCGACGGTCAAGATAACCTTTACCCGTTCTATGAGAACTTTTATGCGGGAGGGTTCTCGACACTTCGAGGATTTGGTTCAAACTCCGCTGGACCGAAGGCGGTGTATCGTAGTTACTCTGATAGCAACAACGGTACTGAAATTGCCACCAAAGAGTCTGTGGGTGGTAATGCGGTCGCGTTAGCCAGTGCTGAACTTATCGTGCCGACGCCCTTTGTTTCTGAAGAGATGCAAAGTCAAATACGAACCAGTGTCTTCTTTGATATGGCAAGTGTTTGGGATACAGAGTTCCAATACAATAAGGACGGCGCCTCTTACGGTAATAAATATTATTACGATTATTCGGATCCAACCAAATATCGTTCATCGTATGGTGCAGCATTACAATGGATATCACCGATGGGGCCTCTGGTCTTTTCTGTGGCGAAACCAATTAAAAAATACGAAGGTGATGACGAAGAATTCTTTACCTTCACCATCGGCAAAACCTTTTAATAGGGGATTTAATTTTGAAAAATATCTTCAAAGCAGCAGGTGTAAGCCTCGTTATTCTTAGCTCTTCATTTTTTGCTAACGCGGCTCAAGCAGCGCAAAAAATTGGCTATATCAATACCGCTCAGGTTTTTCATGAACTGCCGCAACGTAAAGTGGTTCTCCAAAAATTACAGTCTGAATTTAAAGATAAAGCAGCTGAACTGAAATCAATTAAGTCTCAGGCAGAGAAAAAGATGGAAAAGCTTAAGCGAGATTCTTCGCTTATGAGTGATGATGACCGTGATAAATTACGCGTTGAAATCAGTCAGTTACAAAGTAACTACAAAATCAAAGGCCAATCTCTAGAGAAGGCGAGCCAACGTCGTGAAGCACAAGAAAAGCAAAAGTTGTTTAAAGTGATTCAAAATGCAGTGCAAAAAGTCGCGAAAAAAGATGGCTATGATATGATCATTGATATCAGTGCGATGCAATATGGCAAGCCTGAATACGATATTTCTAAAGAAGTCATTAAATCTATTAAGTAATCGAAACTATGAGTACATTAACGTTAGCCGAATTGGCAACTATTACAGGCGGAGAACTCTTTGGCGATCGCGATGCTGTCGTTTCAGCCGTTTCTCCGATGGAGCGCGCAGGTGAGGGGGACGTCTCTTTCTTGTCGAACTCAAAATACAGCCAATACCTCGCCGATTGCAAAGCAACCGTTATCATGGTGAAAGCCTCAGAACGCGAGTTATGTTCGTCTAACGTACTCGTTGTGCCTGATCCTTACGTAGCATTTGCACGCATAGCTCAGGCTTTGGATACAACGCCGGCACCAGCCATTGAAATTGCCTCTACCGCTGTCATCGCCGATGATGCGATAGTAGGCAACCGTGTCTCAATTGGCGCGAATGCGATTATTGAATCTGGCGCAGTGCTGGGTGATGGTGCAGTGATTGGTGCGGGTTGCTTTATCGGCAAAAATGCCAAAATAGGGCAAAACACCAAATTATGGTCGAATGTGTCCATCTACCATAATGTGGTGATTGGTGAGCACTGTTTAGTGCAAGCCAACACCGTGATTGGCTCTGATGGCTTTGGTTATGCTAATGAGAAGGGTGAGTGGGTAAAAATTCCACAACTTGGTTCTGTTATCATTGGCAATCGAGTCGAGATTGGCGCATGTACGACCATTGACCGCGGTGCACTTGATGACACCGTCATTGAAGATAATGTGATTCTTGATAACCAGATGCAAATCGCGCATAACGTGCATATCGGTTATGGTACGGCTATTGCTGGTGGTACGATTGTCGCGGGCAGCACCAGTATAGGCAAATACTGCATTATTGGTGGCGCAGTGGTGATTAATGGCCACATTTCCATTGCTGATGGCGTGACGATTACTGGAATGGCGATGGTGATGCGTAGTATCGAAGAGAAAGGCGTCTATTCATCGGGTATCCCATTGCAAACCAATAAAGAGTGGCGGAAAACGGCCGCTCGCGTACATCGAATTGATGATCTCTTCAAGCGATTACGGACCTTAGAAAAGCAGAGTGAGCAAAAAAGAGACGTGTGATTCGCTTTTTTATTAAAAAGGCTCGCATATTGCGAGCTTTTTTCGTCTATAATGCCCGCAGAATATGTTGATATAATGAATAGGACTATGACTTTGACTACTGAAAAGAAAACGATGGATATTACTGAAATTCGGTCTCTCCTTCCTCACCGTTACCCATTTTTATTAATTGATCGCGTAACGGATTATGAAGAAGGCCAATATTTGGTCGGTCTTAAAAATGTTTCAGTCAATGAGCCACAGTTTACAGGCCATTTCCCTCAGTTACCGGTATTTCCTGGTGTACTTATTTTAGAAGCCATGGCACAAGCGACTGGCTTATTGGCGTTCAGAACATTTGGCGCACCAAAAGAAAATGAATTGTATTATTTCGCGAGTGTTGATAACGCGAAATTCCGTCGTCCAGTAGTACCTGGCGATCAATTAATGGTAAAAGTTGATTTCATAAAAGAGCGTCGAGGTATCGCGCTATTCAATGGTACCGCAACTGTTGATGGTGAAGTGGTATGTTCGGCTGAATTAAAATGTGCGCGTCGAGAGTTTTAATATGATCCACGAATCAGCACAAATCCATCCGTCCGCGGTGGTTGAAGACGGGGCTGTGATTGGCGCGAACGTCAAAATTGGTCCATTTTGCTACGTTGATAGTAAAGTTGAGATTGGTGAAGGCACCGAGCTAACCTCGCATGTTGTGGTTAAAGGCCCGACGAAAATTGGTAAAGGCAACCGTATTTTTCAATTTGCCTCTATCGGTGAAGAATGCCAAGACCTCAAATACAAAGGCGAAGATACGCGCTTGATCATTGGTGACAATAATATGATCCGCGAAAGTGTCACTATGCACCGAGGCACCATTCAAGATTCAGGATTGACTCAGGTTGGCAGTAATAACTTGTTCATGATCAATGCACACGTCGCTCATGATTGCGTGGTGGGTGATCACTGCATCTTTGCCAATAATGCGACCTTAGCTGGACACGTTACCGTAGAGAACAATGCGATTGTTGGCGGAATGTGTGCAATTCATCAGTTCTGTCGTATTGGCGCCCATGCGATGTTAGGTGGTGGTTCTATTGTTGTGCAAGATGTGCCTCCATTTGTGATGGCGCAAGGTAATCACTGTGCACCGTTTGGTGTTAATATCGAAGGGTTGAAGCGTCGTGGTTTTGAAAAGCCTCAGATTCATGCCATCCGTCGCGCTTATAAAGCGATGTATCGTTCTGGATTGACGCTAGCCGAAGCGAAGACTGAAATCGCCAAAGATGCTGAGGATTTTCCTGTTGTTCAGCACCTTCTTGATTTCCTCTCAAATTCCACTCGCGGTATTATTCGTTAATCGAAGTGTGGTTTGAGATAAAAAGATCGCTGCTTTCGAGGAGCGGTCTTTTGTATTTTATGAATAAGGACTTTTGAGTCTTTATCCATAAAGTTGCCCCTAGTGAGTGTTACCAGAGGATGAGCACGTTGGAAAAACCATTACGTATTGGGATTGTTGTCGGCGAAATGTCCGGGGATACCTTAGGAGAAGGCTTTATCAAAGCCATTAAAGCTCAGCACCCTAATGCTGAGTTTATCGGCATTGGTGGTCCAAAGATGAAAGCACTTGGCTGCGAGTCTTTGTTTGATATGGAAGAGCTATCAGTAATGGGGTTGGTTGAGGTGTTAGGCTGTTTACCTCGTTTATTGAAGGTCAAAGCCGAACTGGTTCGTTATTTTACTGACAATCCACCTGATGTCTTCGTTGGTATTGATGCCCCTGATTTTAATTTACGTTTAGAGCGTAATTTAAAAGATGCCGGGATAAAAACCGTGCATTATGTGAGTCCATCAGTTTGGGCATGGCGACAAAACCGAATTCATAAGATTGCCGCTGCGACACATTTAGTCTTGGCTTTTTTACCGTTTGAAAAAGCATTCTATGACCGATTTAACGTGCCTTGTGAATTCATTGGACACACCTTAGCCGATGCGATTCCTATGCGAGCGGATAAGCAAGCCGCGCAAGCGAAGCTTGGTTTGGATCCTCAGTCGCAATGGCTCGCGGTATTGCCCGGTAGTCGCGGTGCTGAAATGAAAATGTTGGCGGAGCCGTTTATTGAAACTTGTCGTCGGCTCAAGCAGTCTCATGAGAGGCTAGAATTTGTCGTCGCTCTGGTGAACGAAAAACGTCGTGCCGAATTTGAAGAGGTATGGCAACGTGTCGCACCGGAGCTTAACTTCGTGCTTGTTAATGATACGGCAACCGATGTCATTACAGCGTCAGATGCGGTCATGTTGGCCTCCGGCACGGTCGCATTAGAATGCATGTTATTGAAACGTCCGATGGTGGTTGGCTACAAAGTCAATGCGATTACCGCCTTTTTAGCCAAGCGCTTACTGAAAACGGATTATGTTTCATTGCCTAATATTTTGGCAAAACAAGAGTTAGTCAAAGAATTACTCCAAGAAGACTGTACCGTTGATAGCCTGACCTATCACGTCGCGCAACTGCTAGATACCGATAATCAAGCCATGCTGGATAAATTTGATGAAATGCATGAGTGGATTCGTAAAGATGCCGATACTCAAGCCGCGCACGCCGTATTAACATTGATAGGAAAAACACATGCCTAAAGCGATCGCAAAAGAGCTGCCTCCATTTGACTATCCATCCGCGTTTGAGGTCTTTGCCGGGGTTGATGAAGTGGGGCGAGGCCCTTTAGTGGGAGACGTCGTCACCGCAGCCGTGATTCTAGACCCTCTGCGCCCAATTGCAGGCTTGACGGATTCCAAAAAACTGTCGGATAAAAAACGCCAAGCCTTATTTATACAAATTAAAGCCAATGCGTTGGCGTGGTCGGTCGGGCGCTGTTCTCCAGAAGAAATCGATCAGCTCAATATTTTGCAAGCCACGATGGTGGCGATGCAGCGCGCTGTCGCTGGGCTTTCAGTTAATCCAGAGATGGTATTGATTGATGGTAATCGTACTCCTGAATTACCAATGCCCGCTCAAGCCGTGGTGAAAGGGGATTTACGCGTGGCTGAAATCAGTGCCGCTTCCATTATCGCCAAAGTAGTGCGTGATAAAGAAATGGAAGAGCTCGATGCGCAATATCCACAGTTTGGCTTTGCCCAACATAAAGGGTACCCGACCAAAGCCCACTTTGCTGCGATTGAGCAACATGGTGTGATTGAACAGCATCGTAAAAGCTTTGGGCCGGTTAAGCGTGCTTTAGGTTTGGCGTAAACGCTGTTGTTAACCGCCTATTTCTCGTAACATAATAATGAATCAATAAAACGCTTAGTAGCCAGGATTAAATTGAATGTCAGACCCCAAGTTTATTCATTTACGCATTCACAGTGACTACTCCATGGTCGATGGCTTAGGCAAGGTGCCGCCATTAGTTAAGAAAGTGGCTGAAATGGGCATGCCGGCCATGGCATTGACCGATTTCACCAACTTATGTGGGTTGGTCAAGTTTTATGATAATGCGCATAAGAATGGTGTAAAACCCATCATTGGTGCCGATTTTGCGATGCATTCTGCTGAGTTTGGTGATGAATTAACCAAAGTCACGGTGTTGGCTAAAAATAACATTGGTTACAAAAACCTGACGTTGCTGATTTCTGATGCGTACTTACGCGGCCATGTCCAGCACCAGCCTGTTATTGAGAAAGAGTGGCTAGTGAAGTATGCCGAAGGCCTTATTATCCTTTCGGGGGGCAAATGGGGTGAAATCGGTCAAGCTTTACTAAAGGGCAACATGGAAACGGTGCAAGAGTGCGCACAGTTTTATCAAACTCACTTTCCTGATCATTTCTATTTGGAATTAACCCGAACAGGTCGTCTAGACGAAGAGAGCTACTTGCACTTTGTCTTAGATGTCGCGCATGACTATGAACTGCCCGTTGTGGCGACCAATGATGTGGTGTTTCTTTCTCAAGATTTATTCGATGCCCATGAGATACGCGTTGCGATCCATGATGGGTATACCTTAGTCGATCCTCGTCGTCCTAAAAATTACAGTCCGCAGCAATACTTGCGCAGTGAAGAGGAAATGTGTGAGCTGTTTGCTGACATTCCGGAAGCACTCCAGAATACCGTGGAAATCGCTAAGCGTTGTAATGTAACGGTCCGTCTTGGCGAGTATTTCTTACCAAACTTCCCGACTGGCGGATTGGAAATCGATGATTTTCTAGTTAAAAAATCTTGGGAAGGGTTAGAAGAACGTTTGGAATTCCTCTATCCAGATGAACAAAAGCGTGTTGCGATACGTCCAGACTATGATGCACGCTTAGAGCGTGAGCTCGGCGTGATTAACCAAATGGGATTCCCAGGGTACTTTTTGATCGTGATGGAGTTTATCCAGTGGTCAAAAGATAACGATATTCCGGTAGGGCCAGGCCGTGGTTCAGGCGCAGGTTCTTTAGTTGCATATGCGCTGAAAATTACTGATTTAGATCCCTTACGTTATGATTTGCTGTTCGAACGTTTCTTGAACCCAGAACGTGTCTCCATGCCCGATTTCGATGTCGATTTCTGTATGGATAAACGCGACTTAGTGATCGATCACGTCGCCGATATGTATGGCCGAGATGCGGTATCGCAGATCATTACCTTTGGTACGATGGCGGCAAAAGCGGTGATTCGCGATGTCGGTCGTGTTCTTGGGCACCCATATGGGTTTGTTGATCGCATATCAAAAATGGTGCCCCCTGATCCCGGCATGACGCTTGAAAAAGCGTTTAAAGCTGAGCCCGCTTTAGTTGAAGCCTACGAAGGCGATGAGGAAATCAAAGAACTCATCGACATGTGCCGAATTTTGGAAGGTTCCACGCGAAATGCGGGGAAACATGCGGGGGGGGTGGTGATTTCCCCAACCGCGATCACCGATTTTTCCCCACTGTATTGTGACGCAGAAGGGAATCATCCGGTTACTCAGTTTGATAAAAATGACGTAGAAACCGCCGGCCTAGTTAAGTTTGACTTCTTGGGGTTACGTACTCTAACCATCATCGATTGGGCGTTGGGTATGATTAACCCTCGCCAGAAAAAACAAGGGTTAGCGCCTGTTTGTATTGATGCGATTGATTTAGAAGATCCGGCGTCATTTACCATCTTAAAAAATTCTGAAACCACCGCGGTATTCCAGTTGGAATCGCGAGGGATGAAAGAGCTGATTAAGCGTCTACAGCCAGACAGTTTTGAAGATATTATTGCCTTGGTGGCGTTATTCCGCCCAGGCCCATTGCAGTCGGGCATGGTGGATAACTTTATCGACCGTAAGCACGGTAATGAAGAAATTTCGTATCCAGACGTCAAATGGCAGCATGAATCCTTAAAAGAAATCCTTGAGCCGACTTATGGCATTATCTTGTATCAAGAACAGGTCATGCAAATTGCTCAGGTTCTTGCTGGCTATACCTTAGGCGGCGCAGATATGCTGCGTCGTGCGATGGGTAAGAAAAAGCCGGAAGAAATGGCTAAGCAACGCGCCATTTTCCAACAAGGAGCAGAAGACAACGGTATTGATGGCGAACTGGCCATGAAAATATTCGACTTGGTGGAAAAGTTCGCAGGTTACGGCTTTAACAAATCGCACTCCGCCGCTTATGCTTTGGTGTCTTATCAGACCTTATGGTTAAAAACCCATTTCCCTGCTGAGTTTATGGCGGCGGTGATGACAGCAGATATGGATAATACCGAAAAAGTTGTCGGTTTGGTGGATGAATGCGCTCGGATGAAAATTTCGGTGTTACCCCCGGATGTCAATGTGGGGTTGTATCGTTTTACCGTCGACGATGACGGAGCAATCGTGTATGGTATTGGCGCGGTCAAAGGCGTCGGTGAAAGCCCTATTGATGCCATTCTGGAAGCGCGCGAAAAAGGCGGCTATTTTAAAGATCTGTTCGACTTCTGTGCTCGCGTGGATTTAAAACGCGTCAATAAACGCGTCATTGAAAAACTGATTTTAGCCGGAGCCCTCGATCGTCTCGGCCCACACCGTGCGGCAATGATGGCATCGGTTGAAGAGGCGGTGAAATCGGCGCATCAGTTCCATCAGGCGGAATCTTTTGGGCAAACCGATATGTTTGGTGTGCTGATGGATGCTCCCGAAGAAGTGGAGCAAAAATATATACAAGTGCCAAAGTGGCCTGAAAAAGTCTGGCTAGAAGGGGAAAGAGACACCCTTGGGCTA
>JBQGON010000147.1:0-8698 GCA_052087065.1 Vibrio sp.
CAGCGATTATTATAAAGACAATTTTACACGGATTAATATAAGAACTCATGGCTATGAAAAACCACCAGAGACTCAGTGTACCACGCTTACTCACTCCTGTTGCATTAGCAATGATGCTGGCGGCTTGTTCTACCACGCCTACGGCACCAAATTCTATCAATATTACGAGCAAGCCAAGCGAAACGGCACAAACCTACATCATGCAAGCCGACACCACGCAAGGCCGCTTGCAAAACGATTTGCTGATCATGGCAATGAAAGCCGCGAACGCCGCCAATAATACGCAACAAGCACAGCTATTGAGCAAACGCTTATCAAAACAAACCTTATCGAATAAACAACAAGCCGAGTGGCAGTTGGCCAAAGCACAACTTTTAATCAATGTTGAGCAATACAAAAAAGCACTAAGCCAATTGGATTTCAAAGCAGATGATTCCTTGGAAGATGCTCAATGGCAACATTATTACCAACTGAAAGCCTTGGTATACACCAAGCTAGAGAAACCGTTTGAAGCAAGCCGCCAACTGGTACAGCTCTATGATTTTCTGCCACAATCTCAGTGGGGAAACATTTCGGAGAACATTTGGAAAAAGCTTAACAAGTTTAACGCGAATTCGATTACTGATCTGTCACCGCAACCCGATGAGAAAATCTTGGATGGCTGGTTACAACTTGCTATCTATATGAAAACATTAGGTAGTGATTTACCACAACTGCAGAATACGCTCAAACACTGGCTGCAAGAGAATCCTCAGCATCCGGCGGCGTTAAATACACCAAAAGACATTACCGATATCCTAGATATGGATATTCGTCAGCCAGAAAACATTGCTTTACTGCTGCCATTAACCGGTAAATACGCCAATCAAGCGGAATTAATTCGCGATGGGTTTGTATTGTCACTCATGAATGACGATGCACGCAAAGAAAACACCAACTTTACCGTCATCGATACTAACAAACATTCAATTAAAGCAATCAACGACATGCTCCATCAGAAAAACATCGATTTTATCGTTGGGCCATTGCAAAAAGACAAAGTAGAACAACTACAAGAAGCTCAAGAAGACAGTGATCATCCAATACATACGTTGGCATTGAACATCCCTGAGAACATAGAACCCGGTTACCAAACGTGTTATCTGACGCTCTCTCCTGAACAGGAGGTTGCACAAGCCGCCAAGCATATCTTTAGTGAAGGTTATCACTACCCTCTAATTCTTGCTCCTAAAGGCAGCTATGGCCAACGCGTAGTTGATGCGTTCACAAAAGAATGGGAAAAATACAGCGACCACCACGTTGCTTCCAGCCTATTCGGTGATAAAAGCCAACTACAGCGCAGTATCAACGCCGTATTCGGCTTACAGCACAGTCAGCAAAACATTGCTCAGATTGAACAATTAACGCACCTTAATCTAAAAACACAACCCCGTAGCCGTCGTGATATCGACGCCGTTTACATTGTGACAAAAAGCTCGGAGCTGACCCTGATTAAACCGTTTATTGAAGTAGCGGTGAACCCAGACACAACGCCACCTCGCTTGTTTGCCAACTCAACCAGTAACGGTGCGAGCAAACAATATGAAGATATGTCAGGAATTACCTACAGCGATATCCCGCTATTAATTCATCCTGAAGTCTCTGTTGAACATCAAATGGAAAAGCTGTGGCCTCAAGATACCAATGGTGAACGTCGATTACAGGCTCTGGGTATGGATGCCTACCGTTTGATGATGGAATTACCCCAGATGAAAATTGTCCAAGGTTATACCATTAACGGACAAACTGGCGTATTGAGTATTGACGATCAGTGCTTAGTGCATCGTGATATTAGCTGGGCCAAGCACTAAGTATGTTTTCAAGTAACCACCGTAAAACGGGCGATCATTATGAGCAATTGGCGGCACAATATTTAAGCCGCAAAGGGCTAACGCTAGTAGAAAAGAATTTTACAATTCGCGGTGGTGAGCTGGATCTCATTATGAATGATCATGGCACTTTAGTGTTTGTCGAAGTAAAATACCGCAAAAACCAGCAGCATGGACATGCTGCTGAAATGGTGACTCGTACCAAACAGCGTTTTCTTATCCGCACGGCGACTGTTTGGATGAAACAACAACACCTGAATATTCATACAACTGACTTCCGATTTGATATAGTTGCTATCCACAACAGCGGAGACCATATCGAATGGATAAAAAACGCAATAACGGAAGGATAAACAATGCTAGATAGCATTAAAGACAGCTTTAAAGAAAGTATACAAATCCAAATCGCCGCGGCTGAAGCACTGCCTGACGCGATAATGCATGCCTCACAAGCCATGGTCACCACCTTACTTAACGGTAATAAAATCTTATGCTGTGGCAACGGTGGTTCATCCGCCAATGCGCAGCAGTTTACCTCTTGCTTGCTTAACCGTTTTGAAACTGAGCGCCCTAGCCTTCCTGCATTAGCCATGGCATCCGATGCGACCACGTTAACAGCGGTAGCCAACGACTACGCGTATCAAGAAATCTTTTCTAAACAAGTCAGAGCACTCGGCCAACAAGGCGATATTTTACTGGCGATCTCAACCAGTGGTAACAGCCAGAACATCATCAAAGCGATGGAAGCGGCCGTAACACGAGATATGACCATCATCGCTCTCACTGGCAAAGACGGCGGGGAAATGGCAGGTTTACTGGGTGAACATGACGTAGAAATCCGCATCCCTTCACAACGCACAGCTCGTATCCATGAAGTGCATATGCTCACGTTACACTGTCTGTGTGACTTAATTGACCAAGTACTTTTCCCAGCTCACGAAGAGTAAACGTATGAAAAAATATCTGTCTCTTATTCTTATCAGTGTGTTAGCGCTTTCGACAACGGGATGCGCAGGTTTTTTAATTGCCGGTGCCGCAACAACGGCTAATCTCGTCACTGATCCACGTTCCGCTCAGCAGATTTGGGATGACAATCATTTGGAATTAGAGATCGGTGGTATTAGCCACAAAGCGCCATATAAAGATCAGCTCCGTATTACCGCCGTTTCTTATCAAGGTAAAGTCGTCTTGATTGGGCAATCCAAACAACTCTCAATATTGAATCAGTTTGTGGACAAGGTTCGTAAAATGAAGGGCGTAAGAGAACTGCATAATAAAGTTGATATCGGTGAGCCACTCAGCTTTGCTCAAGTGAGTGATGACACCTGGATTACCACCAAAGTAAAATCATCACTGTTGACTGATTCAAAACTGAATGGTGTCAAAATTACCGTAGAAACAGAAAATAAAGTCGTGTATTTGTTCGGTTATATTACCCATGAACAAGCCAAAGTCGCCACGGAGATTACACGACACATTTCAGGCGTCAAACAAGTGATCCGCGCATTTAACTACGCCGATTAAATCCCCAGCAGCACTTTTTAAACAGACACAAAAAAAGCAGCGTTAACGCTGCTTTTTTTATTCTCTAATGGTGTAGCTATTTGACCACACGCAGACTTGGCTTACCACGCGGACGTGGTGGCTCATCATCGTCATTACCAGAAGTGTCAACCTCAGTATCGGCTTGTGAATCACGTTCAACTTCAACGATATCATCCGTATCCGAGACTAACATCATCGTATCCTCTTCGCTGACACTATCGTCAACAGGTGCTTGCCAGTCATCCATTTGTGCATCATATGCTGGCTCTGGTTCAAACATAGTACCAGCCCCATTCTCACGAGCATAAATGGCTTGCACGGCATAAAGAGGCACCATAACAGAGTGAGGGCGACCACCAAAGCGAGCACTGAACGTTACAGCATCGTCGCCAAGTTGAAGGTTACCGACCGCACGAGGCGCAACGTTTAATATGATCTGACCATCTTGTACGAATTCTAACGGAACATTCACTCCATTCATTGTGGCATCCACCACAAGATGAGGAGTTAAATCATTGTCCAGTAACCAATCGTAAAAGGCACGTAACAAAAATGGACGACGCGGTGTCATTGTTTCAATATCCATAAACAACCATTATCGAGCTAGACGCATCTCACGTTCAGCTTCAGTAAGTGAAGCCAAGAACGAATCACGTTCAAAGACACGGTTCATGTACACTTTTAATTCTTTAGAGCCAGGGCCAACAAGATCAATACCTAAAACAGGTAAACGCCATAACAGCGGCGCTAAGTAGCAATCAATCAAGCTAAACTCTTCGCTCATGAAATACTCATATTCAGCAAATACTGGTGCAAGAGTCAATAAGTCAGTACGTAGACGATCACGGGCTTTTTCTGACTCTTCTGCCGAACCATTCACGACTTTATCAACCAACGTGTACCAGTTACGTTCAATACGATAAATCATCAAACGACTATTACCACGAGCAACAGGATAAACTGGCATCAATGGTGGATGAGGAAAACGCTCATCAAGGTATTCCATGATGATTTTTGAGTCATACAAAGCAAGTTCGCGATCAACGAGAGTTGGAACCGATTTATACGGATTCAACTCAATAAGTTCTGCTGGTAGGTTAGTTTCATCGACTAACTCCACTTCAAAACTCACGCCCTTTTCAGCCAAAACAATGCGAACCTGATGGCTATACATATCAGTGGCACTTGAAAACAAAGTCATCACAGAACGTTTATTGGCAGCAACAGCCATGGAGCCCTCCAGCACACTTAAACAAAAAACCAATGGCATTAGGTATCCATTGATTTATAAAAAAAGGAAATTAGCGCGATATAATAGCACAATTCGTGTTCATCACGCTATCACTCATTCTATTGCACTCTCAACTATTTACGCTGACCATTGCCATCGACTCGTGAATCAAAAACACAAAAACAACCTACCTATAGAAAAGAAATAATATGCATAAGACGAATGTCTGTAAATTTAAGTCGATCGTATACAAATAATCAAGGAGGTGTCGCGAGATAAGCAAGATAAACGAATGAATATCGCTGCGTGGATGAGCAAAGAGGAAGGCGGATATTGACGAGACAAATAAAAACAAAAAGCCCGGTAAAAACCGGGCTTTGGTACCACAATCCAGAAAACTGGATGTCGATTCTGACAAAACGATATTAACGTTTTGAGAACTGTGGTGAACGACGTGCTTTACGTAGACCAACTTTCTTACGCTCAACTTTACGAGCATCACGAGTCACGTAACCTTCAGCACGTAGTGCTGGACGTAGAGACTCATCGTACTCCATAAGAGCGCGAGTGATACCGTGGCGGATAGCGCCAGCTTGACCAGAGATACCACCGCCAGAAACAGTGATGTATAGGTCAAGTTTGTCAGTCATTTCAACTAGCTCAAGAGGTTGTTTAACAACCATACGAGCTGTTGGACGACCAAAGTATTCATCAAGGCTACGCTTGTTGATTACGATGTTGCCGCTGCCTGGTTTGATAAAAACACGTGCAGCTGAGCTTTTGCGACGGCCAGTGCCGTAATATTGATTCTCTGCCATTTTCCAAGTCCCCGATTAAATGTCTAGTACTTTTGGTTGTTGAGCAATGTGGTTATGCTCAGCGCCAGCGTAAACTTTAAGCTTACGGTACATAGCACGGCCTAGAGGACCACGCGGAAGCATGCCTTTAACCGCTGATTCAATTACCATTTCTGGCTTACGATCGATCAGTTTTTCAAACGTGATAGATTTTAGGCCGCCTGGGAATTCAGAGTGACGGTAGTACACTTTGTTTTTAGCTTTATTACCAGTTACGGCAACTTTCTCAGCATTTACAACGATGATGTAATCACCGGTGTCAACGTGAGGAGTGTATTCAGCTTTATGTTTGCCACGTAGGCGTAATGCAATTTCACTTGCTAGACGGCCAAGAGTTTTACCTTCAGCGTCTACAACATACCAGTCACGTTTTACAGTTTCTGGTTTAGCAACGAAAGTTTTCATGCTAATAATAACCCGTTTATTTAAATTTACACATTAAGGAGTATTAAATACTCCCACTGTCTAAGAGCCCAGTCATCACCCCTTCGAGTGGATGCACTCTCGGTCTTCAAGACCTGCAGTAACGGTGGGTCGCGAGATTATAGAGAAGACTGAAGAAAAAATCACCTCATTTCACAAAAAAATTGAGAAAATTTTCAAAAAAGTTCGTCAACCCACCTCTCATGACCCAGCCGCACATCATGCCTGAAAGTCATGACTAAGTCGACGCTAAATCAAATGTTCCCGAGCTAAATATTCATGGCTCTGCATTTCAATTAATCGCGACTGACAACGTTGGAATTCAAACTCAAGCTGCCCATGAGTATATAACGCCTCCATCGCGACTTCAGCGGAAATAATCAACTTCACGTGACGCTCATAAAACTCATCGACTAAGGCAATAAAGCGGCGCGCGGCATCATCCACTTCTCGGTTCATTTGCGGGACATTTTGCAAAAAAACCGTATGGTACAAACGTGATAGTTCAATGTAATCATTTTGACTGCGTGCCGTTTCACATAACTGTGCAAACGTCACCAACAACACACCATCATGCGCGCCACATACTTCAATATCACGATGATTAATCCGAATAGACTGCGACTGAGTGTCACTGACTCCGGCGACTTGTTGATAATAATTCAGCAAATAATCGCTCGCGTGCTTATCTAATGGATAATGATAGATTTCTGCTTGCTCTAATGTCCTTAATCGATAATCGACGCCGCTATCTACATTCAGGATGTGACAATTGGCTTCGATCAACGCAATTGCAGGCAAAAATCGCGCGCGTTGTAAGCCATTGCGATAAAGATCATGAGGGGGAATATTCGAGGTTGCGACTAATATCACGCCACGTTGAAATAGCTCCTGAAATAGCGTGCCCAAAATCATGGCATCAGTGATATCAGAGACAAAGAACTCATCAAAACAAATAATTTGTGTTTCTTGTGCCAAGATATCAGCAACCTGATTAAGTGGATCGCTAATTTCACCGAGCAACGCTAACTCTTGATGAACTCGCAGCATAAAGCGATGAAAGTGACTGCGCATTTTCCTTTCGAATGGCAAAGAATCATAGAAGATATCCATCAGATAGGTTTTACCGCGTCCAACGCCTCCCCAAAAGTACAACCCTTTGGGTGGAGCCGCCGGTTTCGGCGTGCGTTTGGTTATTTTTTGCCACCAGCTTGCCTCAATCTGTGGCGCCTGAGTGAACTCAATACACTGGTGATATAGCGTCTCTAACGCCTCAATCGCGATAGCCTGTGCTGCATCTCTTTGAAATTCAAGCTTAATTAAATCTTGTTCATAACGTTGCTTTGGTGTCATAGCCATCTACTATTCTAAAAGTGAAAAACTGACGTATTGCGCATGTGCTTTTTCTTTATCCAAACTATCAAATCATAGTAACATGGGCTGAGGGCATGTGTAACTAAATGGTAAAACATGTTAAATAACAACAATAAGGAGCTGTTATGCCTTGGATATATGCAATTGTAGGTTTGCTGGTAGGTATTGTGGTGGGCATTATTATTACTCGTCTTATGACGCCTCAATACAAGTCTCAAAAAAACCTGCACAATGAGCTACAACACGCAAATTATGAACTTGAACAACAACGTCAAGAATTTGCTGACCATTTAAGTCAATCAGCAGAACTGCTTGATACACTAGGAAAAGACTACACAAAAATTTATCAGCACATGGCCAAAACATCGGCTGATTTATTAGCGCATCTCCCCGAGCAGGACAACCCTTTTGATAAATTAGTTAACCAAGATCAGCAAGGCAGCGGGTCAAAAGATGCGAATAAAGAAGACAGTTTCCCGCCAAAAGATTACGCTTTAGGCGCAACTGGCTTACTTAACGGTGAAGAAAAACAATTTGTCGATCCTTCAGAGGTTATTAAGAATCAAGCAAATTAATTGTTAAATCTTGCACTGAACTTTACAAAGGTTTTTGAGTCATAATTTACATTGCGCGTATTGAATATGCCTGGTTCACCACTCATATTTAATCACACTGTTATGTAACTTCTAGGAGTTTTATGATGAAAAAACCTTTGCTTGCATTAACCGCTCTTTCCCTTAGTTTAAGTTCGATTATGGCTCCCATCCCAGCCTCTGCAGCAATTCCTATGACTGTAAGTGGTGAGCATGTTCCTAGCCTAGCCCCCATGTTAAAGAAAGTGACCCCAGCTGTAGTAAGCATCGCCGTTGAAGGCACTCAAGTTTCCCGCCAACATATTCCAGAACAATTTCGCTTTTTCTTCGGCCCAGACTTTCCCACAGAGCAACTCGAAAAACGCCCATTCAAGGGATTAGGCTCAGGGGTTATCATTAATGCAGACAAAGGCTATGTCGTTACCAACTACCATGTGATTAAAGGGGCTGACTCGATCAAAGTTCAGTTAAAAGATGGCCGTGAATACGATGCAACCCTCGTGGGCAGCGACAAAATGTCGGATATCGCCCTGCTAAAACTCAAAAAAGCCAAAAACCTAACACAAATCCAAATCGCAGATTCAGATGATCTGCAAGTCGGTGATTTTGCTGTCGCAATCGGTAACCCATTCGGTCTTGGTCAAACGGTGACATCAGGCATCATTTCTGCGCTCGGCCGTAGTGGTCTTAATATTGAAAACTTTGAAAACTTCATTCAAACCGATGCCGCCATTAACAGTGGTAACTCAGGCGGAGCATTGGTCAATCTTAAGGGGCAACTCATTGGTATCAACACTACCATTCTGG
>JBQGON010000148.1:0-8641 GCA_052087065.1 Vibrio sp.
TAAGTAGCAGTCAGGGGTACCATCATAATGAGCCAAAACATCAACTTGCTGACTGAAGACAAACGTAAGCGTTTTATCCAGCTCCTTGAGATGCAGTTGTATCGTTCGCCCTTTTAAACGATTCAAGCGTTTAAGTGAATCAGGGTTATCATTAATGAGGGTATTTAACGCTCCCTCTATCACAGCGGTGACTAATGGTTCAAAGGGCATAGTATGTGGCCTTAAAATTTATAACCTCGGTGCAACGCGACAATTCCACCCGTCAAATTAAAATATTGCGCCTGCTCAAAACCAGCCGTTTCCATCATCCCTTTTAAGGTGTCTTGATCAGGATGCATACGAATCGATTCCGCAAGATAACGATAACTATCGGCATCGTTGGCAATGAATTGTCCAATACGAGGAAGAATATGGAATGAATACGCATCGTAGACTTTGGATAATGGCTCAAGCAGCGGTTTAGAAAACTCTAAAATCAACAAACGTCCACCCGGTTTCAGTACGCGAAACATGGAACGAATCGCTTTGTCTTTATCCGTGACATTACGTAAACAAAAGCTGATGGTGATGCAATCAAAGTAATCATCAGGGAAAGGCAGCTCTTCGGCATTGGCTTGCACGTAATGCACATTATCAACGACGCCGTTATCACGCAGCTTGTCTCGACCTACGTTTAGCATTGAATTATTGATGTCAGCAAGAACAACACGACCCTCATCACCGACAATACGGGAAAACTTCGCAGTTAAGTCTCCAGTGCCGCCACCTAAATCGAGAATCTTTTGGCCCGGCCTAGCGCCTGCGCAGTCGATTGTAAAACGTTTCCAAAGGCGATGAATACCAACCGACATCAAATCATTCATAATGTCGTATTTCGTCGCAACAGAAGTGAACACTTCCGCCACTTTATTAGCTTTATCGGTCGTTTTTACAGTTTGAAAACCAAAATGGGTCGTATCCTGATTCTCGTCTAAATTCGATTCTACACGGTTATCCGTCATTTCTCTTCCTCTTAGGCACAGCCTAACTCTCAAACGGCGACTGGGTCTGTTAGTTTACTTTATCCTTTAGCGGATGTCTTTCCGGCAAATCATTTTCCTGCTCGCCTTGCATCGCTCTTTCTACTGTTTTGGGATGCATGGTTCGTTTTATTTCTACGCCAAGGTGTTTAAAGCTCTCCGCTTGTCGAATGGCATTGCCGCGCCCCGTGGATAACTTATTCATGGCACCTTGGTAACTTTGATTGGCCCGATCTAGACTACTCCCTAATACTTCCATGTCATCAACAAATAAACGCAATTTATCGTAAAGTTTGCTTGCGCGCTCCGCGATCACTTGCGCGTTTTGGTTTTGTCGTTCATTGCGCCATAAATTATCAATGGTGCGTAACGCCACCAACAGTGTGGTGGGGCTGACTAAAATAATATTTTGCTCCAGCGCATCGTTTACCAAGCTTGGATCGGCTTGAATGGCCACTTGGAATGCAGGCTCAACCGGAATAAACATGAGCACATAGTCTAAGCTCGTTAGCCCTTTTAACTGATGGTAATCTTTTTGGCTTAACCCTTTAATATGACTGCGCAGTGCAAGCAAATGATCACTGAGAGCTTTCTCTCTGGCGATGTCATGCTCGGCATTGAAGTAGCGCTCGTAGGCGACTAATGTCATCTTGGAATCAATCACCACCTGCTTATCATGTGGTAAATACACAATAACATCAGGCTGATAACGCTTTCCGGCTTCATTTTGTAAACTGACTTGCGTTTGATATTCATGCCCTTCTCGCAACCCAGATTCAGCTAACACGCGAGCGAGCACAACCTCCCCCCAATTGCCTTGCTGTTTATTATCACCTTTCAAAGCTTGTGTAAGGTTCACGGCTTCTTGCGCCATTTGTTCATTCAAACGTTGTAAATTCTTCAGTTCATGAACTAGGGTGTGCCTTTCTTTTGACTCAGTATTAAAGCTATCGTTAACCTGACGCTTAAAGCCATCGAGCTGTTCGCGTAATGGATTCAAAATGGACGATAAACTCTGTTGGTTCTGTTGATCAACTTTCGCTGTTTTAGCTTCAAACAGTTGATTCGCCACTTGTTCAAACTGTTGCTTGAGCCGTTCTTCTGCCCGTTCAAGTAA
This sequence comes from Vibrio sp., assembly GCA_052087065.1. Lineage (GTDB taxonomy): Bacteria > Pseudomonadota > Gammaproteobacteria > Enterobacterales > Vibrionaceae > Vibrio. The sequence goes on from JBQGON010000148.1 coordinate 2,137, forward strand.
CTCGACTTTTTCTTGATTGGAGACGAGCTGCTGCTCATGACGAGCATCTTGCTCTTTGAGCTGGACTTCGAGCTGTGCTTTTTGCTCACGAATACGATTGAGATCGTCCAAACACTGCTGCCTTTCTTGCTTTACCGCCTCAAAATAACGCAGCTTCTCCATCGCAGCCATCACTTTACCGTGCGACTGTTTCAATTCGTATTCAGCGCGATCCCGCTGCTTATCGAGCTCATCCAGTTCTTTATTGGCACGGTCTAATGCGTGCTGTAAATGCTCTTGCTGTTGCTCATGCCATTGAATTTGGCTGTCCAATCGTTGCTGCAATAGCTCCGATTTAAGCTGCAGTTTTTGTTTGACCCACCAACTCGCGCCAGCCCCTGACACTACGGCACTGACTAACGTCGCTATCAAGGTGTCTTGATATTCAAAAATCCATTGCATATTTACAGCTTACTCAATTTATTACGTTGAGAAAATGGTATTTCTATACTGGATAAATGTCCAGTTTGTTAATGAATTAATCCCCTCTACACTTAGACGTTTATCACTATCGGTAATACCTCATGGATGAGCGTCGTGCGTTAATTTTAGGAATGTCGGCTGTTTTGCTGTGGTCGACTGTCGCCACGGCTTTCAAAATCACCCTGCAACAACTAAGCCCACTGCAAATGGTTACCGTGGCAAGCGCGGTATCGTCAGTCGCGTTGCTGATTATTTGTGGTGCAACGGGCAGAATAAAACAAGTGTCTCGGCAATTTTTGGCCGCGCCCCTGTATTACTTATGTATGGGATTGATTAACCCACTGGCCTACTATCTCATTCTATTTAAAGCCTACTCGATATTGCCAGCCTCACAAGCACAAGCCATTAATTACAGTTGGGCGATTACGCTGACAGTGATGGCGGCCTTATTCTTGGGCCAGCGGATCACTAAAAGAGATTGGATTGCGGCTTTTATGAGTTATATCGGTGTCGTGATTATCGCCACGCAAGGGCAATTACTAAACTTACACGTCACCAGTGCGACTGGTGTCGGATTGGCCTTACTATCCACGCTGTTATGGGCAGGTTATTGGATTCTCAATACCAAGAACACCGCCGATCCTATCGTTAACGTATTGCTCGGTTTTTTGATTGCGGTGCCCCTATGCGTCATTTTATGTCTCTATAACGGTACAACGTGGCAGGCGATTACTTGGCAAGGATGGGCGGCGGTGACTTATGTCGGGCTATTTGAGATGGGAATTACGTTTGTACTGTGGCTAAGTGCACTCAAAAAAACGCAAAATACCGCGAAAATAAGTAACTTGATCTTTATCTCGCCATTTATATCACTGATTCTACTCGCCACAATTATTGGAGAGAAAATTCATATCTCTACGTTATTTGGGCTAGTTATGATCGTCGGTGGGCTGGTGTTCCAACAAATAAAACGTAAGAACCAAAGCACCACCGAGACCACGACTTAAGTGATTTGCTCGCGATATAACTTAGGGCTGACCCCCGCTTTTCGCTTAAATACGCGTGAAAAATATAAGGGATCGGAGTATCCCACTATCCGCCCAATATGATTGACCGAATAATGCGTCGTGACCAATAGTTGCTTAGCACGACTAATGCGTTGATCATCTCGCCATTGTGTCATGGTCATTTGGGTTTCATCACGAAACAAATGCCCAAGGCGAGAGGGAGAAAGACAGGCGTGAGCGGCGACATCTTCCAAGGTAAAATCTTGATTCAAGTTTTGTGTCATGTAATTCATGGCTTCAATCACACGGGGATCAAGCGGTTTACTCACCACATCAGGCTGCACGGATTTACAACGAATCAATAACTGCTCAAGTAAGTTACTCGCTAAGTCATTACGATACGGCAGATCAGACTTCGCGGTATATTCAATATCAATAAACAAATCTTCAATGGCGTCAGTGACATTTTTCGGTAAGCCACAGGTGGTGTACACACCGTTAATTTCGGTCTGCCACGTTAACCAATCATTCCAGAATGCCCGCGGACGAAAATAGATCCACCGATGAAACCATGAAGCACTATCCGGACTGCGCTGATAAAAATGCGCGGCACTCGGAGGAAACAGGAGTAAATCGCCGGCTTGCACATTAAACGCCTGCTCGCCAGAAAAGATGGTGCCCTCACCTTTACTCGTCAAATTGATGATATACCCTTTCATCCCGCCAGGGCGGTCGATGGTAAAATCGAGTTCATCCCCTTCGATAATAGGGGTTAGTCCGGCGACGAGGTGAGCGTCAAAATTATACCCCGGCTTTAAAGGATCGATGTTTTGCATACCCAAGACTTCGCTGATTTTTTATTTCACTAGTTTATGTCGCACATCAATGGTTTACGAATTACCAGCTCACACTTTTTCTAACACAATCCACTGAGTGGCGGAAAAAGCCTCTCTGAAGAAGTCTGTGGCAGAAGAATTCACTAGAAAATTGCTCGGCAAGCCATGTCGTCGTCGATGCCAATCACCATTCAACGCAGGAAGAGCCGCTGACGAGGGATCGCACTCGGGCGTGTCAACCATTTCGATATCATGTCGCAAATCCAAACGAGTTGGGATGCTATTTCTCGCTAAATATTCAACCACTAAAGAGCCTTGATCAAAATAGTAGTTCATATTCATGGACAGCTTTTCTTCATGGTTCATTTGACACCACTGTTCAATGCGACCAGTACGATAGCGAAAATGCCAAGAAATATTGTCTAGCTCTATCGCTTCACCATTATTTTGAATCGATAAGCGACCTTTAAATACTGGCGTATTACCATAGAAAACATGAAATATAGTGGGTTGAGAGTCGGAAACGCTTAAATGCCACTGCTGATGAGTGATGAGATAACCTTCCGAACAATTGGTATCATCATTTGTCATACATACAACCTTAACTCAGCTCAGCTCCCTGATAAAGCAAATCAGGGAGCTTTTACTGCACAACGATTAGATACCAGTGTTCATTCGGTAATACACGCTGTTTGTTTTCAGTTCATTTTTAAATGCGCGCACATCGGTATTTTCATCGATAACCGCCATTTCCATTCCCAGAATATCAGCATAATTACCGATCGTGTCGAGCGATAACGCTTGAGTATAAACGGTATGGTGCGCACCACCAGCATGAATCCAAGAAGCCGCCGCAGTTTGTAGGTTAGGACGTGGTTCCCAAAGCGCATGAGCAACAGGCAGTTTTGGCAAATCCGCCGGCGGTGTAACTGCATCGACTTTATTAACCAACATGCGGAAACGGTTACCCAAATCAATCACTGATACTGCCAGCGCTTCACCTTGCTCTCCTGAGAACAACAAACGCGGAACTTCACTACGAATACCAATGGTATGTGTATGAATTTCTAGACGTGGTTTCTCTGCGGCAATCGATGGACATACTTCCAACATATGCGCGCCAAGTACTTGGTCACGTGGACCACCAAAGTTATACGTGTAGTCTTCCATGAATGAAGTACCGCCAGGCAGCCCTTTCGCCATGGTTTTCATGATGTGAGTCATCGCTGAGGTTTTCCAGTCACCCTCACCGCCATAACCAAAGCCTTTCGCCATTAGGCGCTGTGTTGCTAGGCCTGGCAACGTATCGATACCCGTTAAGTTCTCAAATGTATTGGTAAATGCACTGGCACCGACCGACTTCAAGAAACTCTCCATGCCCGCTTCTAACCGCGCTTCACGCTGCATAATTTTTAGCAGTTCTGGGTCTTGTAACAGTTTTTGATCCATTTGGTAAGCCGATGCATACTCATCAAGTAAGCTAGATACATCGCCAGCTGTAACGGCATTGACCGCTTCAGTTAATTCACCAAGGCCGTAAGCATTCACTTCGTAGCCAAATTGAATTTGTGCAGAAACTTTGTTTCCTTCCGTCACTGCAACATTGCGCATGTTGTCGCCAAAGCGGGCCACTTTCAATTCTTGTCCAGCATTGATACCAATCGCAGCACGACACCAGCCATCAATTTCAGAGTGAACCTCTGGGCTTTCCCAATGACCTACAACGACTTTACGATCAATCCCTAAACGTGTTCCGATGAAACCAAACTCGCGGTCACCGTGCGCACTTTGGTGCAGGTTCATAAAGTCCATATCAATCGAATCCCACGGCAATTGCGCATTAAATTGCGTATGTAGGTGTAGGAAAGGCTTGTTTAACTGTGAAAGGCCAGCAATCCACATTTTTGCAGGCGAGAAGGTGTGCATCCAAAGCACTAAACCAACACAGTTTGGATCGTTGTTAGCAGCACGACATACGCCTTGAATTTCATCTGAGGTTTTAACAATGCCTTTCTCAACCATAGGGACTGAGATAGTTTCAGATTTATTGAGACCCGCAACAATCGCTGCACTATCTTGTGCTACTTGCTGTAGAACCTGAGGACCGTAAAGGTGTTGAGAACCGGTTACAAACCAAATTTGCTTTTCGTTAAATACTTTCATGATGTTACCTTTTGCTTATTCGTTATTAGAAGAGGACTGGCCGTAGTAGGCATTTGCACCATGCTTACGTAGATAATGCTTATCGAGTAGCGCAGGGTTTAAATGATCAATGTGCGGATTAATTTGTAAGGTTTGCAAAGCCATATCTGCCACCACTTCCATGACAACAGCGTTATAGACCGCTTTATCCGCATTTTTTCCCCAACTAAATGGGCCATGCTCTTTGACGATGATGCCAGGGATTGCCAATGGGTCGTTATCACCAATCGTTTCTGCAATCACCACACCAGTATTGAGCTCGTACTCGTTGTGAATTTCTTCATCAGACAACACTCGTGTACATGGAATGTCACCGTAAAAATAATCGGCGTGCGTTGTACCAAGTGCTGGAATCGGTTTTCCTGCCTGCGCCCAAGAGGTGGCGTGCTTGGAATGGGTATGCACGACACCGCCAATATCTGGATAGACTCGGTAGAGCTCTAAGTGAGTTGGCGTGTCTGAAGATGGGTTGAGGTCGCCCTCAACCACGTTGCCATCTAGATCTAGTACTACCATGTTCTCTGCGGACAATTCACTGTAGTCGACGCCACTTGGCTTAATAACCACTAGGCCTGACTCGCGATCAATCCCCGAGACGTTACCCCACGTGAATGTCACGAGGTTATGACGTTGCAGATCCATGTTGGCTTGCCAGACTTGGTGGCGCAGCGCCCGCAGACGTTCATTGTGATCTTGAGCAGTATGATTAAGTGTCGCTGATTCAGTCATCGTTACGCTCCCGAGATTGGTGATACTCTTCGATTTGTTCGATATGCTGACCCAACTCTTTGTAGGCGCCATAACGCTGAGCGCGTTGTGCTCGTAGCGCCTCGTTAGGTTTGAACACTTTATAGATAGGACTTGCCATCGCTTTTTGTGCTGCATCGGTATTGTCATACACACCGGCCGTCACCGCGCCGAAGATTGCAGCGCCTAGCGCACAACATTGTTCAGAACGCACCACCGCAATATCTCGGCCAATGACATCAGCACACATTTGCATGACATAAGGCGATTTCTGAGAAATTCCGCCAATCGCCAGTACTCGATGAACATCAATACCTTGATCAACAAAACAATCAACAATGGCTTTAGCACCATGAGCGGTCGATTCCACTAGGCTGGCGAATAATGCTGGTGCTTCACTACCTAAGTTAAGCTCAGTCAATGCCCCTTTGAGACGCTGGTTTGCGTATGGCGTACGCCGACCATTATGCCAATCCATTGCCAGTGGAGAATGATTATGCATTTGATACTGTTCAGCCGCTTCGGTGAGTAACGGAATTAACTTGTCTTCAAATATTTGCAGTGCATCCGCTTGTGAAGGTACCTCTTTTGCCATTTGACGTAATGGCCAAGCGAGCAGATTTTTAAACCACGCATAAATATCGCCAAATGCAGACTGCCCAGCTTCAAGCGCAGTGAGATCCGGTAGCGAACTGCCTTTCACCTGACCACAAATACCATGAATAGTACGATCGCCGACTTGCTGATGATCGACCATCAAGATGTCACAGGTTGAAGTGCCGATAACTTTGACTAGGTCATGAGCTCCCGCCCCCGCGCCTACCGCACCGGTATGACAGTCAAACTCACCAATGGCAACCGCAATACCTTCTGGCAATCCGAAGTGACTTGCCCACTCAGCCGACAAACGACCCGCTTCTTGATCGGCGGTATACACTTTGTCAAACATGCGATCTCGTAGACCACTCAGTGTTGGCGAAATCGCAGTCAGGAATTTTTCATCCGGAACACCGCCCCAACTCTCATGCCACATTGCTTTATGTCCTGCCGCACAAATACCACGGCGGAAATTATCAGGGTGTTGATTGCCAGAAATTAGCGCCGGAATCCAGTCACATAATTCAACCCAACTATAGGCCTGTTCAGCCACTGCCGCATCTTGTTCACTGACAAATGCCGCTTTTGCCCAGAACCACTCTGAAGAATAAATCCCACCGATATAACGGGTGTAATCTGGGAAATCGCCACCAT